>NZ_JBALOX010000016.1:17445-24574 GCF_036965165.1 Bacillus sp. JJ1521
TTCAATCAATACGTGTCCACCAGCTAGAATGGCAGAAAGTAAAAGTCGTAAATTTTTATTCTGACCTAAAATTCGTTGTTCGTATTTCTCAAGTAAGGATGCAAGTTCTGGTCTCATCCTCTCTCCACCTCTTTTCGTAATTCTTCTAAGTTCTTTGACCATACCAAATAATCGTGTTTGGATAGTTTTTCAGTTTTCAAAACCTTGGTGAGGTCATGTAAGAATCGTTTAATTTCACTTTCTTGTTTTCCAGACCATCGTTGATCCAACTTTTTCGTAAGATCCTTCCAATCCCGTTGAAATGGAATTCCCCATTTCTCCTGTAAAAGCTGCTTCACATAATCTGCTTGAATGTTTAAAGAGTCATGGTAATAACGACCTCTTAAATACCATGCGCCCAATGCGCGAATACTTTCATCACTAAATCGAACTGTTTCCTCACGTGGCACAATAACTGGACCAAACCGCTTTCCTTTGTACCAAAGCCAAAGAAGAACGATTAATCCAGCTTGTAAAAGCAAAACTATAAACCACGCTGGGTATAATGTTGTGAATTTAGAAGAGTTTTTTGGTTCATGAACATATTCATCAAAATAATAAATGGATGAATCCTTATCCTCAATTAACGATAATACAAGTGGAATATGATCATGGTCTAAGAGATAATCATTTAAGATCCACTCTGGAGAAATTGCCGTAATTAACTCCCCATCACCCATTTTTCGACTTGTTGCAATGACACCTAGCTCATCCTCTAAAAGCACGTTCTCCTCTGGATTTGGAATGATTCGATTTGTTGCTTGTATCAATGCGTCAAATTTTTTCCCATTTGTATCGTTGATTGTAATTGCTCCATCTAGAAAAGGGTCGACATCAGCTGGTAGTGTTTTAAGATCGAACATCCCTCGTGGATTTTCTTTAAATAGAATAATCTTGTTTCCTGCTTTCATAAAATCAAGATACCCATTCACGTCTTCCTGTTCTGGTGTGAAATAAGGCTCCACCATTATAAGAACTTGGTTCGTATCTTGCTTTCTTAATAGGTTTGGCGCATGTGTCCATCTTTTCACTTTATGTTCATCGTTTAAATATGTATAGATAGCTTTTACACCGGTTGGAGAAGGAGAATCAGACACATAATGTGGATACGCCTTTGGGTTATAGGATTCAATAAAGTACGTTAGAAAGAGTAAGAGCGCGATAAGCCCAATTAAAGTGATCCATATTTTATGTTTGTGCATGTTGCTTCTCCTTTCCTCCTTCTGAGTGATCTAGCCAGACGAAAGCTTTTTCTCGAAATTGAGTGTATTCTAGTCTATCAATCTCATATTCTCCATATGCGACCTCATCAAACACTAATGCCAAATCATAAAACTCATCAGCCCAGGACTGTTCCACTTTACTTAGCTCATCATAATATTCCCAGTTTGTTTTCCATAATTTAGCCTCAAGCCATTCTTTTTCATGGAAAAACAAGAGAAGTGCTAAAAATAGATGTCTAGTCGCAGGGGAATAATGATGATTTTCTTCATACTTTAAAGCCTCTTGCAAATGCCTTTGATATGTCCAACTTAATGCTTGAGCTGAATGAAGAGGCTTATGTTTACTTAAGTTTGCATTTCTTCTTTTATTTCGTACAAGTAAAAAGACTGCAATACCTAATAGAAACAGTGCTCCGAGAATAATGAGGATTAGCACTACTTCAGCGGCACCACTACCCGACTCAATTGCAGGGATTAAATTTTCTATAAAATCGGCTAGCCATTCTTTTACTTGATTCCACCATTCTTGAAACACGTTTCTTGATTCATCATAGTAAATTCGATATTCTTTACCATCCAGAATTTCTTCAATCCGGTCCCTTGCATCATTCATTTGTCCCATTGTTCATCACCACTTATCTTGGTCATTGAACCCCTCGATCATTTCATCCAAATCCTCTGCATCATATCGAACCCTTGCATCAAGGTACATCACACCGTACCCAACAGCAAAAAGCAATGTAGTAAAAATGGTTGTTAAGTTAACGATTAAAGTTAACAGAACACTATTTCCCATAAAGATGCCGAATGTCATTTCAATTGCAAAGCTAATCGCACTAATAATTAAAAAGAAAATAATATATAGACCAAAAAGAACCCAGCCACGTTTCTTTGATAGGTGCCAACTTCTTGAAAATCCAGGAGATTCATAGTCCAGTACAACTGAACCAAAATAAAAGCCCCAGCGTGTCAGTAAATAACCGATTCCAACAAATAACCCCAATCCGAAGAGAATTACAAAAAGGATGGCACCGAGTGGATTGGCGAAGGCGCCATAAATACCACCTGGCACTAATATCAAGACTGCGACAAGGAAGAATCCAAATACAATTAGGCTGAATAAAATATTGCTCCCAAGCATTGCCCAGAATCGTGTAAAGGCTTTTTTAATCACCGCACTAATTGAATATTCCTCATTTTTTCGAATATGGTTTAAAGCGATTAGAATTGCAGCCTCAGCAACAGGAAATAAGACTAATCCTATTAGTCCAATAAACATTGTCCCCAATGTCACGCCCCACCCCACTTCTTCGGCAACAGCCGTTTCATCAAAGCTATTAGTGATTTGCGATATCCAGTCATCGCCTGGACCGACTTCCCTGAAAAAGCTTGTTCCTGATGCTAATAAGAAAAGTGCTTCGAGTATGTATACAGGTCCCATAAAAATAAGTAAAATCGTAAAAAAGTCTCGAAATTTTTGTTTACTCAAACTAAATGTGAGGTCAAGGATTTCCCCAAAACCCTTAGGTCGTGAAAATTTTGTGTTCAATCTGCCATCTCCTTGTCATGATCAATTTCTCCTCGGCGAAATTGCGCCCAGATTTTTTTGGCCCATACGAGGTGGTCACAAAGACGTTGCCACAGGAAGTGGCGTTCTTAGTCTTTGATCGTAAGCTCGAAAGGTACATTTGAAAATCGCATGTCTCCGCCTAAGGCATACCCTAAACAGTAGAAGACGCAACGTCTACTGTTTAGGGTAAATAAATTAACTAATAACGCTTATTTTAACATTATTCTGGAAGTTTTTCTGTATAATTTTAGAAATATTTTTGGGGTTGTTGGTGTTTGAAACTATTGTGATACAATGGCACCATTGACGTCATACAGACTTAAATCAATTTCAAGCGGTATTCCCATTGCTAGCTTCGCTAATTCACCACCTAAAAATGGTCCAACAGTCAAGCCTGAAGCTCCAAGACCGTTTGCAACATAAAGATTTTCATGGCCGTGAATACCGCCAATAACTGGTAGAAAGTCTGGAGTAAACGGTCGAAAACCAACTCTTGTTTCTAATACCGTTCCTTCCGATAAACCGGGAGCAATACTTAGAGCTTTATCAAAAATTTCATGAAGTCCCCCGACAGTTATTCTGTAATCGATTCCTTTATTATTTTCGTGTGTTGCACCAACAACAACTTTTCCGCCATCAAAGGCTAATATGTACTGATCATTTGGTGGCATTACAACTGGCCAATTTTCTGTATCGGTATTTTCTAAACCCAAATGAACAATTTGCGCTTTCTGCGAGGATACTAGAAAATCGATATCAAGTGGCTTTAACACGAGATAATCCTTGATCCAATTAAAGGCATCCTTCATGGATTGTTTCTTTACCAAGCTTTGCTGGTTTTCATTTTTCACGTAGTAGTGACCTTTGTGTTCATCCATGAACAGAAATGGCTTTAGGCCGATGAATGAATACCGAGACCAATCGGATTCATGATCCTTACTTTCAAGTAAAAAGGATGCTTCATTTTTTAAGTTTTGAAAAATTTGAATGGGTGTCAACGTATCAACTAAGAAACGTTTGACGATTGGAATTGTCCGATAATGTTTGGCATCGGACGAAAACGAGGAAAAATCATACGTATTCAATTGGCTCACTCCTCCATGTAATATGGAGAATGAGGTTTAGGAGGTATGTAAAGATTGAAATCGCTTTTTATCAAAAAACGATAATAATCAAATGCGCCTCGGCGTATTTGCGCCCAGATTTTTTCGACTTGCTCGAAAAATTTCCTCTAAAAATCTGTGGCATCCGCCGGAGGCTTTAACTTTATTCAACTGAATAAAGTTAAACAACCCAAAGACACATACGTATCCTTGGGTAGAAGTAAACATACTAAACTCTAAGCTAACCTCAGCTAAAATCACTCATTCTCATCTACCCTAAACTCTGCTCTAAAAAAACTAACTGAAAACTTACTATTCTATGACTATACTAAATATTGTTATTTATCTTATCGTATGCATTGCGTTTTTGTCAATGCATTATTCGTACTATTTAATTCTCTTTAACGGTTGTAAGGTCTGGCCTTAGGACAATGGACCCACCTTGATAAATATGCTGGATCTCTTCTTGTTTGGCGGTTGTGTTCACGGTCATCATCACACGAATGCACATTTGCAGTGACCCTGGGACCGGAATCTCTCTCATACTCATTACCGGAACAAATGCCCAACCATCAATTCGCCTTGCAGCAGCAGCAGGAAAAGCTGCATCAATATCCTCCGTTACTGAAAATACGATTTGTGCAACATCATCTGCTTTAATGTTGTTTTCAGAAATCATGGCACGTAATAGCTTTTCAGTAGCAGCTAATATTTCTTGTTTATTATTCTCTTCAATTGTTGTAGCACCACGTATTCCCCTTATCATTGTCACCCCTCCTTTTGCGCCTAGCTCCCCATTTAATGAAAATCCTTCAAGAAACGAATTAATTGCCCATCTTCGACATCCTGAATGACCGTTTCTCCAATATTTTTTAACAAGACCATTCTCACTTTTCCAAAAGCAGCTTTTTTATCATGCTTCATTCTCTCAAGGAGTTTTTCACGGTCTAGTCCTTTAGGAATGGTTGTGGGGAATTCAAATAAACGAAACCATTCTCTAATTCTTTCAGATGATAGATTGATATTAAAGATTTTTTCGCTTATCTTTAATGCAAAAATCATCCCAATTGCAACTCCATCACCATGAGTGATCTTCCCATATCCTGACTCTGCCTCAATTGCATGACCTAAGGTGTGACCAAAGTTCAAGATGGCTCGGAGCCCTTTTTCCTGCTCATCTTCAGAAACAACTTTAGCTTTAACAGCTACACCCTTTAATACAGCATATTGAAGTTTTTCACCTTTTAGGTCATCAAAGGATTTAATTTCCTCTGTTAGCCATACGTAAAATTCTGGGTCCCAAATTAGTCCATGCTTAATGATCTCAGCAAAACCTGAACGGAGCTCATGTCTAGGTAATGTCTTCATTAAATCAATATCATATAAAACCGCATTCGGTTGATGAAAAGCGCCAATCATGTTCTTTCCAAGTTCATGATTAATCGCAACCTTACCTCCAACAGCACTATCATGGGCAAGTAACGTTGTTGGAATTTGGATAAAAGGGATGCCACGCATGAAAGTTGCCGCAACAAACCCGGCTAAATCTCCAACAACTCCCCCACCCAAAGCAAGGATTACAGAAGAACGATCCAATCCATTTTCAAGCGCAAAGCTCTGGCATCGATAATACATATCAAAAGATTTTGCACTTTCCCCAGCAGGAATCACAAATGATAAGGGCTCATTATATTGTGGCTTAAGGTTGCTGAGCACTTTATCTAAATAAAGTGCAGCAACAGTCTCATCACTAATGACGAGCACCTTTGATACCGATTTACATGTTTCCTGTATCACTTGGGGTAGTTGATCAATAATTTCAGTCCCAATGTACATCGGATATGTTTTCGATTTTGTAGCAATGGTCAACTTGTCCATTAAAATTCCCTCGAATACTCACGCATTTTCGCTACATTCTCTTGAATTAAATCGATTCTGTCTTGTCCAAATTGTTCAACAATCGCATTTGCAACTTCCCAAGCTACGACAGCTTCAGCAACGACTGAAGCTGCAGGAACAGCACAGCTATCAGATCTTTCAATACTTGCTTCAAATACTTCCTTCGTTTCAATATCCACACTTTTCAGTGGTTTATATAAAGTTGGAATTGGTTTCATGACACCTCTAACAACGATTGGCATACCGTTCGTCATTCCACCTTCAAATCCGCCTAAATTATTCGTTCTTCTCTGATAACCATTTTCTTTATCCCAAATGATTTCATCATGAACTTGACTTCCAGGGATTCTAGCTGCATCAAAACCAATACCAAATTCAACACCTTTAAAGGCATTGATACTTAGCACTGCAGCACCAATTTTTGAATCAAGCTTTCTGTCGTAATGGACATAGCTACCCACACCTGCAGGTACGCCTTCAACAATGACTTCGACAATTCCACCAATTGAGTCGCCATTTTTCTTTGCTTCATCAATCGCATTCATCATTTGAACACCTGCCTCTTCATCAAGACATCTTACAGGTGATTCTTCCGTTTTTGTTTTTAATTCTTCAATGCTTGAATATGTCGCCGCATCCTGCGCACGAACACCACCAATTTCAAGTACATGTCCAGCTACCTGGATTCCTAAGGAAGCTAAGAATTTTTTAGCTACAGCCCCAGCAGCAACTCGCACAGTTGTTTCACGAGCAGAGGATCTCTCTAGAACGTTACGCATATCTCGATGACCATATTTCAAGGCTCCATTAAGATCAGCATGTCCAGGACGTGGACGTGTAATTTTACGTTTGATATCTTCTGCCTCATCATCCGTTATCGGCTCTATGCCCATAATTTTTGTCCAGTGCTTCCAGTCATTGTTTTCAACAACCAATGCAATTGGGGAACCAAGTGTTTTACCATGTCTGACACCACTTACGATTCGAGCTTCATCCTTTTCAATTTGCATTCTTCTGCCTCGACCATGCCCTTTTTGGCGTCTAGCAAGTTCAAGGTTGATATCCTCTGTAGTTATTTCAAGACCTGCAGGTACACCTTCTATAATTGTTGTAAGCTGTGGTCCATGTGATTCTCCGGCTGTTAAATATCTCATTATGTTACCCCCTTATATAATCAAGTGAAAAGTAAATTTCACTTTCGTAATTTAAAGCGATTATGTATCAATATATCATAATCTTTATAAAACCGGATAGATTTTTTCAAAAATTTCTATGAATTATAAGAAAAGCGCAAG
>NZ_JBALOX010000017.1:0-7572 GCF_036965165.1 Bacillus sp. JJ1521
GCCTTTGGCGGATGCCACGATTTTTCAATGGAAACTTTCGAGCAAGCTCGAAAAAAATCGGGCGCAAATACGCCGGGGCGTATTTGATTCTTGTTGGGGGATTAATAAATGGCAGAATATACGCCGATGATAAAGCAATATTTAGCGATAAAGGCAGATTATCAAGATGCCTTTTTATTTTTTCGACTTGGAGATTTTTACGAAATGTTTTTTGAGGATGCGATAAAAGCATCTCAAGCATTAGAGATTACTTTAACCGCAAGAGGGGGAGGCACGGATGAAAAAATTCCGATGTGCGGTGTCCCATATCACTCTGCTGCGGGCTATATTGAGCAATTAGTGAATCAAGGATATAAGGTGGCAATTTGTGAGCAGACGGAAGACCCGAAACAGGCAAAGGGCGTCGTCAGACGTGAAGTTACTCAATTAATTACACCTGGAACAGTAATGGAAGGAAAAAACCTTTTAGATAAAGAGAATAATTATTTAGCATCTGTATCAAGTTTTCCAGATGGTTATTTTGGATTTGCATTAACGGATTTATCAACTGGAGAAAATCGGGTTTCATTATTGTCTTCCCATTTCGAAGATGTGATCGGAGAAATATATGCAAATGGTGTGAAAGAGGTTGTGGTCTCATCTGATTTTGATGAAAAATATAAAAAAATGATGGTGGAAAGGTGCCAGGTAACGATCTCAAATGAGGATATTTGCGAGGTTGCAGATCATTTACAACATCTTATACAAAGTCTTGAGGATGAAAAATTAGTTCTCACTTTTGGAAGATTACTAAATTATTTAATGAAAACACAAAAACGATCACTTGATCATCTTCAACAGGTTCATGTCTATTATACAAACCAATTTATGAAAATTGACCTTTACTCCAAGCGTAACTTAGAGCTTACAGAATCTATTCGTGGTAAAGGAAAAAAAGGTTCTTTATTGTGGCTTTTAGATCAAACAGTTACAGCAATGGGCGGACGCCTGTTAAAGCAGTGGATCGACAGACCATTATTAAATAAGAATGAAATTGAAGCCCGCTTAAACATGGTCCAAACCTTTATTGATCAATATTTTGAACGGTTAGAATTAAGGGATTTATTAAAGGAAGTCTATGATCTGGAACGTCTTGCTGGAAGAGTAGCCTATGGAAATGTGAATGCTAGGGACTTATTACAATTAAAAAAATCACTTGAACAGGTTCCAGGAATATACAATCTTGTTAACCAGCTAAAACATCCATATGCAAACAATCTCGGAAAGCAAATGGATCTTTGTGAATCTTTAACAGAGATTTTGCATAACTCCATTAAGGAATCACCTCCAATGACGATTAAGGAAGGTGATATTATCAAGGATGGATTCAATGCCCAACTTGACCAATATCGTGATGCGAGCCGGAACGGAAAAACATGGATTGCATCCTTGGAAAAACAGGAACGTGAGAAGACCGGGATCAAGTCCTTGAAAATTGGATATAATCGTGTATTTGGTTATTATATTGAAGTGACAAGGGCAAACCTACATCTATTGCCTGAAGGATTGTATGAAAGAAAACAAACATTATCAAATGCAGAACGTTTTATTACTCCTGAGCTTAAAGAAAAAGAAACATTAATTCTTGAAGCGGAGGAAAAGATTGTCCAACTGGAATATGATATTTTCCTTGATATTCGTGAGCAAGTGAAAGGCTATATTCCTAGACTCCAGGCTTTAGCAAAGGTCATTAGTGAGCTTGATGTTCTGCAATGCTTTGCAACGATTAGTGAGGAACGCCACTATTGTATGCCTCATTTTTCTAAGGATAAGCTCATTATTAAGGATGGGCGTCATCCAGTTGTAGAGAAAGTGATGCAAGCACAGGAATATGTTCCGAATGATTGTGTGATGGAGAAAGGCCGTTCATTACTGCTCATCACTGGTCCAAATATGTCAGGTAAGAGTACGTATATGAGACAAATTGCTCTTACTTCAATCTTGGCTCAAATCGGCTGTTTTGTTCCAGCGAGTGAAGCTGTTTTACCAATTTATGATCAGGTATTCACAAGAATTGGAGCAGCGGATGATTTAATTTCTGGCCAAAGTACATTTATGGTTGAAATGCTTGAGGCGAAGAATGCCATCGCGAATGCTACATCGAATAGTTTATTATTATTTGATGAAATTGGGCGTGGTACATCCACTTATGACGGAATGGCACTCGCTCAAGCAATTATTGAGTATATTCACCAAAATATTGGAGCTCATACTTTATTTTCCACGCATTATCATGAGCTTACAGATTTGGATATGGGCCTTGAAAATTTAGTAAATGTTCATGTAAGTGCAATTGAAGAAAATGAAAATGTTGTTTTCCTTCATAAAATTAAAGAAGGAGCTGCAGATAAAAGCTATGGGATTCATGTCGCAAAGCTTGCGGAGCTTCCAGATAACTTAATCGAGCGTGCAAAAGAAATTTTGGCGCAGCTTGAACAAGGTGAAAAGCAAATCGTTGCAACAAAGGAAGATTCATTCGACCAATCTGATCAACTACAGCTTTCATTTTTTGAGGAAACAAAGGCTACTTATCAAAAAGAAGAAAAGCCCTTATCTTCAAAAGAAAAAGATGTATTGAGCTCTATTAAAGAGATGGACATTCTAGGTCTTACACCACTAGAAGCAATCAATAGGTTATATGAAATTCAGAAACAATTAAAAGGATAAAAATGACAATTTGAACATCCTATAAGAAAGTGGGGTGAAGGCATGGGGAAAATCATCCAACTTGATGACCTTCTTTCAAATAAAATAGCAGCAGGGGAAGTGGTCGAACGACCAGCCTCTGTTGTGAAGGAATTAGTCGAGAATGCCATTGATGCAAATAGCACAATAATCGAAATTGAAATCGATGAAGCGGGGCTTTCCAAAATTCGAATTATCGACAATGGCGATGGAATGGATAGTGAGGATTGTGTAAATGCCTTTCATCGTCATGCAACTAGTAAAATAAAGGACGAAAACGATCTATTTCGAATTCGGACTTTAGGTTTTAGAGGAGAGGCACTGCCGAGTATTGCCTCTGTTTCCGAGCTTGAAATGAAGACGAGCACAGGGGACAATTCCGGTACTCATATTTTGATTAAAGGCGGCCAATTTATTGAAAAGAAAGCTACCAATAGTCGTAAAGGAACGGATATAACCGTTTCAAATCTCTTTTTTAATACTCCAGCACGCTTGAAATATTTAAAAACAGTTCATACCGAGCTTGGGAATATTACCGATGCAGTGAATCGAATCGCACTTGCTCATCCAGAAATTTCATTTCGTTTGCTTCATAATGGGAAACGACTTTTATATACAAGTGGTAATGGAGATGTTAGACAGGTACTTGCGGCAATTTATGGTTTGGGGATTGCAAAGCAAATGGTGCCAATCCATCTAGAAACTTTAGATTATACAGTCGAAGGCTTTGTATCTATGCCAGAGGTTACGAGGGCATCAAGAAACTATATTTCAACGATAATTAATGGTAGATATATTAGAAACTACCCGCTTGTTAAAGCCATTCAACAAGGCTATCATACTCTTTTGCCGATAGGAAGATTTCCAATTGTTTTGCTTAATATTAAGATGGATCCATTATTAGTAGATGTAAACGTCCATCCAGCAAAACTAGAGGTCAGAATCAGTAAAGAACAAGAATTAAATCAATTAATTGACGAAGGAATCAAGGATATTTTCAAACATAAACAATTAATCCCGGATGCAGGTTATCTGAAAAAGAAAGAAGTGCAAAAATCAGAGCAACAAGAATTTGTGTTACAGCATTCTATAAAACCGGAACCTCAGCAAGGGCGAACGTATATTCCTAGATTTATCGAGACTATCGAGGAGATTCCAAGGAAAGAAGAAACGACATTCGAATCTGAAATACCAGCAACCCACTATGAAGAAAAATCATATGAAATGGAAAACGTCGTGATTGCTGAAAATGAGGATTCAACCCGTGTTGCATTAGAAGAGTATGAAGAAACGGATTCAAGTACTCAAGAAACCGTAAATCTAGGTGAACGGGTTCCGGTGTTGTACCCAATTGGTCAAATGCATGGAACCTATATCCTTGCTCAAAATGAGAAGGGTCTATATATAATTGACCAACATGCTGCCCAGGAGCGAATTAAATACGAATATTTCAGAGAAAAAGTTGGCGAAAATATTTCAGATCTTCAGGAATTACTTCTCCCTATTACCTTGGAGTATTCGACTGATGATTGTATAAATATAAATGCCCACAACCAGGACTTGGAAAAGGTCGGGATATTCCTAGAACCATTTGGTCATAACAGTTACATCGTACGGTCACATCCGCAATGGTTTCCAAAAGGTGATGAAAAAGAAGTCATCGAGGAAATAATTGAACAAGTGCTAAATGATAAGAAAATAGATATTAAGAAATTAAGAGAGGCAGCAGCGATTATGATGAGCTGTAAAGCATCGATTAAGGCAAACCATCATTTACGGAATGATGAAATTTTTGCTTTACTTGAGACTCTTCGTAAAACAAGTGATCCATTTACATGCCCACATGGTCGACCAATCATCATACACCATTCGACGTATGAAATGGAGAAAATGTTCAAACGTGTCATGTAAGTATTTTATTAAAAATGGTTGAAAACTCGCAAAAATGGCGAGTTTTTGCCATATAAGTCGAAAGTCATATAGAAGTTTGGAAAAGATTAGAAAATAATGTTATTTTTGAAGCTGATTTGGTTATAATAATTTAGTATTCGTCTTATTATCTATGTTACGATAATAGTATGAATTGTAGTAAAGGTAGTGATTGATTGGAAGAATCGAAAAATGAGAAACTAGTCGTTCTAATTGGTCCAACTGCTGTTGGAAAGACGAAATTAAGTATAGAACTTGCAAAGAAGCTTAATGCCGAAATCATTAGCGGGGATTCCATGCAAATTTATAAAGGGATGGATATCGGAACAGCCAAAATTTCAAACGATGAAATGGAAGGGATCCCACATCATCTCATTGATATAAAAGAACCCCATGAAAGTTTTTCGGTTGCGGAGTTTCAAACAGCTGTAAGAAAATTAATTTCGGATATACATAGTCGTGGTAAATTACCGATGATTGTAGGAGGGACTGGACTTTATATTCAATCTGTCATTTATGATTATCAGTTCACAGATGATGCCTCAAATCCCGAGTATCGAAAAAGGCTTGAACAACAAGTTACAGAAAACGGAGTGGATTCTCTTTTTCTGGAATTAAAAGAAATTGATCCAGAGAGTGCGGAACGAATTCACCCTAATAATGTAAGAAGAGTTGTACGTGCCTTGGAAATTTTTAAAACAACCGGGAAAACGATGACCGAATATATGGAAGAACAAAAACAAGAGCTTATTTATGATGTTGCCCTTGTTGGATTAACAATGGACCGAGAGATGTTATATGAGCGAATTAATGATAGGGTTGACTTGATGATTGAATCAGGACTGCTCAAAGAGGTCTCCATTTTCCATACTCAAGGTTTACGTGATTGCCAATCCATCCAGGCAATTGGCTATAAAGAACTTTATGGTTATTTAGATGGGTCACTATCACTTGAAGAAGCAATCACTCAATTAAAGCAAAATACCCGGAGATATGCGAAACGTCAATTAACTTGGTTTCGAAATAAAATGGATGTAAAATGGTTTGATATGACAGAAAAAAATCAGTTTGAAGAAAAATTTAGTGAAATTTATAAATATATAGCAGGAAAGCTGGGAATTTAAGAGAATAGATAATAATAGGATTATTCGTTTTGTCCAATAAAAAGGGCAATGAAGTTCTAAGCATTTTGTGCCGAAGATCTAGAGGAGGACAGATCATGAAACAAGCAGTCAATATTCAAGACCAAATTTTAAACACATTGCGTAAGGATGGGACATTTGTAACTGTATTCTTATTAAATGGATACCAATTACGAGGATTAGTAAAAGGATTTGATAATTTTACAGTTTTACTAGAAACAGAAGGGAAGCAACAGCTTATCTATAAGCATGCGATCTCTACTTTTGCCCCACAAAAAAATATTAAGCTTGAGCTTGAATAACTTACGAAAAAACAACCTTACTTTTTAAAGTAGGGTTGTTTTTTTCATCTTGTCTATTTTTTCTTCAAGATTTATAAATTGCCTCATATACATATAGTGGTACGGATTATTTTCTGGGAAAGCGCAATCTTTGACAAAAAGCAAAAGTTATATGCAGTAAAATTGAAAAAAATGTAGAAATAAAAGGGAAAAAGGCTTATTTATGTATTTTACCTTGGGCTTTTGTCACGAAATGAACCCATCAACGTATAATGTACACATATAGGAGAGGTGAGAGCTCTTGGATCAACCAATTACAATGAAAAACAATGGACAAATAAATGTTATTTTAAATGGTGAAAAAAAGAAATTAAAGGTACTGCATTCAACACCAAAAGAGGCAATTACTCCGAAAATACAAACGAAACATGCGGCTCTTATGGAAATAGAAGAAGAAATGAGCGCTCTTGTAGGTATGGATGAAATGAAGAAAATGGTAAAAGAAATATATGCTTGGATTTATATTAATAAAAAACGTGAAGAACAGGGATTAAAAGTAGGAAAGCAAGCATTGCATATGATGTTTAAGGGAAATCCTGGAACAGGTAAGACCACGGTTGCTCGCTTACTAGGAAAATTATTTCTGCAAATGAATGTTCTCTCAAAGGGGCATCTTATTGAAGCGGAAAGAGCCGACCTAGTTGGAGAATACATTGGTCATACCGCACAAAAAACAAGAGATTTAATTAAAAAAGCAATTGGAGGTATATTATTTATTGATGAGGCTTATTCGTTAGCTAGGGGTGGAGAAAAGGATTTTGGAAAAGAAGCAATTGATACATTAGTTAAGCATATGGAAGATAAGCAGCATGAATTTGTCTTAATTTTAGCTGGGTATTCAAAAGAAATGGAACACTTCCTCTCATTAAACCCAGGATTACATTCTCGTTTTCCGCTAGTCATCGATTTTCCGGATTATTCGGTTGATCAGTTAATGGAAATCTCGGCGAAAATGATGGTGGAACGTGAATATGTCTTCAGTCCTGAAGCAGAGCGGAAATTCCGAGAGCATTTACTTGCTGTAAAAATAGATGCTTACCCTGGTAAATTTAGCAATGGTCGCTATGTTCGGAATGTCATTGAAAAATCAATACGGACACAAGCAATGAGATTATTAATCGATGATGCTTATAGTAAGCAGGAGCTTCAAACAATCAGAACCCAGGATTTAATTTTCAAAGAATAAACTAACCGCCTTTGAATAGGCGGTTTATTTCATTTCCATGATAAATTTGATATGATAGCATAAGAAACGGACCTTTAACATTATTCAGTAGAAGTCCTATGCTTCTACTAAATAATGTTAATACCTCCGGTGGATGCCACGATTTTTCAAAGGTAGTTTTTCAACATTAACTGGCACTAAGCCCTCACGGAGGGCAAATTGCAAGTAAAAGCCTGATTAAGTGAACAAAGACTAAGAACGCCACGTCCTG
>NZ_JBALOX010000017.1:7602-8013 GCF_036965165.1 Bacillus sp. JJ1521
GCCAAGGCGAATTTGATTCTAGAAAGTAGGTAAATTGATTGGCAAACGAACATAAGAAAGAATTAGAAAAAGCCATACTCGTAGGATGTCAGATTCAAACCGATGACGAAAATAGATTTCATTATTCCCTGGAAGAATTACAATCATTAACGAAAACTGCAAAGGGTCAGGTTGTGATGACTATGACCCAGAAACGTGAACGTGTCCATTCAGCAACCTATATTGGTAAAGGAAAAGTGGAGGAGCTCATTCATCTTGAGGAAGAACTAGAACCAGATGTGATCATTTTTAATGATGAACTATCACCAAGTCAAGTGAGAAACTTATCCTCTAAGCTTGAAGCCAGAGTTATTGATCGAACCCAACTAATTCTTGATATTTTTGCTTCAAGAGCAAATTCCAAAGAAGGTA
>NZ_JBALOX010000017.1:8044-10123 GCF_036965165.1 Bacillus sp. JJ1521
GTACAAGGGGACCCGGTGAAACGAAACTTGAGACAGACAGACGCCATATTCATAAACGGATTGATGATATTAAAAATCAATTATCCGTCATCGTGCAGCACCGTGAGCGTTATCGCGAACGAAGAAAGAAAAACAATACATATCAAATCGCATTAGTAGGTTATACAAATGCAGGAAAATCAACATTATTTAATCGATTAACCGAAGCAGATTCATTTGAAGAAAATTTATTGTTTGCAACACTTGATCCGATGACTCGTAAAATGATTCTTCCGTGTGGATTAACAACCCTTTTAACGGATACCGTTGGGTTTATTCAGGATTTGCCAACTTCACTTATCGCGGCATTTCGTTCAACATTAGAGGAAGTGAAGGAAGCAGATTTAATTGTCCATGTAGTCGACTCTTCAAATCCAGATTATTTTAATCATGAAAAAACAGTATTAAAACTTTTGGATGAATTAGGAGTAGAATCGATTCCGGTTTTAACGCTATATAATAAAAAAGATAAAGTGCATCCGGATTTTGTTCCGTCATCAACATCTAAATCCGTATTGGTCAGTGCGTTCGATCAAAATGATTTAGTCATGATAAAGACAAGGGTGGAGGATTCCATGACTCGGGAGATGGAAGAATACAAGGTGTCACTACCTAGTTCGGAAGGTAGAATATTAGCACATTTAAAACAAGATACAATTTTAAAAGAACTGCATTACAATGAAGATACGGAAAAATATGTTTGCACAGGTTTTATTTTTCCAAACCATTCTTTAAAAGGACAACTTCGGGATTTTTATTCATAAAGGGGAAAACATCATGTTTACAGAATTAGATTATGGTCAACTAATTTCGGAATTAGTTGATGAAACAGAGCAACAAGTAAAAGAAGTACATACAAAGATAGAAAAAACAATAGATTATAATCAGTATCGTGTGTTAAAAAGCTTTCAAAACAATCGAGTGAGTGATTCTCATTTTATGCCATCAACAGGATACGGCTATGACGATATCGGACGTGATACACTAGAAGCTGTTTATGCGGATATTTTCGGGGGTGAGGCAGCACTTGTCCGCCCGCAAATTATTTCAGGGACACATGCAATTTCTATAGCACTTTTTGGGGTATTACGTCCTAATGATGAATTACTTTATATTACAGGGAATCCATATGATACGTTGGAGGAAATCGTTGGTATTCGTGGCTCAGGAAATGGCTCATTAAAGGAGTTTCATATCGGCTATAACACTGTTGATCTGACACCAACGGGAAGACCCGATTTTGTTGCAATTAAAAATGCCATTCATGAAAATACGAAAATGATCGGAATCCAACGTTCAAAAGGATATGCGACAAGACCATCCTTCACAATTGCGGAAATAAAAGAAATGGTTGAATTTGTGAAGGAAATCAAGCCTGATGTTGTTGTGTTTGTTGATAATTGCTATGGTGAATTTGTCGAGCATGAAGAGCCTTGTCATGTTGGGGCTGATTTAATTGCTGGCTCACTCATTAAGAACCCGGGTGGCGGACTAGCAAAAACAGGTGGTTATTTAGTTGGCAAGAAAGAACTTGTTGAAGCTTGTTCATTCCGTATGACATCTCCTGGAATAGGAGCGGAAGCAGGAGCATCACTCTATACCCTTCAGGAAATGTACCAAGGTTTGTTCCTAGCTCCACATATTGTGGGACAAGCTTTAAAAGGAGCTGTTTTTACATCAGCCATATTAGAAAAAATGGGTCTAAAGACAGAACCGAGTTGGGATAGTGAACGCACAGATTTAATTCAATCCGTTCAATTCGATAACAAGGAAATGATGGTAGCCTTTTGTCAGGCAATACAATTCGCTTCACCAGTCAATTCACATGTAACTCCATACCCGAGCTATATGCCGGGATATGAAGATGACGTGATCATGGCGGCAGGAACATTTATTCAAGGCGCGAGCATCGAACTAACAGCGGACGGTCCTACGCGTTCACCATTTGTTGCGTATGTACAAGGTGGTCTTACTTATTCACATGTAAAAATTGCTATTTGTTTAGCTTTAAATCAATTACTTTTAAAACAACTTATTTCT
>NZ_JBALOX010000018.1:0-11279 GCF_036965165.1 Bacillus sp. JJ1521
GCTCTGACATTCCTGATAAAGTAACCATCCCCATAATCCCGGCATAGAACGGGAATTGAATGATAATTCCCCCAGCATTTTTTACTCCGTTCGTTACCGTATCTAAGAACTGTTTCGGTGTTTTATGCAACATGATTCCTAGGAATAAGAAAATAAAATTTACAATATTAATATTTAAATCGAAGCCCTTTGTAATAAAATGATAGGCGATAAAGCCCAAGCCCATGATACCGATTAGCATCGAAACCATGACACTGTTTTCAATTTTTTCTGCTGGTGTAGTTGGAGTTATCGAATCTTTAGTAGAATCCGAGTCTTCCGGAATCACCCAACGGGAGCGATCTTGGTCGATTGCATTGGAATTTTTCATCAATAAACGGTTAAATATTGGCAATGTAATCACTAGCGCTGCCACGATAAATAGATTGGCCGGACTAAAAAGGGTTTCACTTACTGGAATAACACCCATTTGGTCCTCTAAAAAATGTCCAGGAGTTGCCACTGTCAAAGGAATGGATCCGGAAAATCCACCATGCCACACTAGAAATCCACTATATGCTCCAGCTACTAAAATACGAAAATCTGCAGATGGTACTTGTCTTGCCACATGGATGGCAAAAAGGGCCCCTACTACTAGTCCAAATCCATAATTAATTAAACAGGCGATTGTTGCCACAAAAGTTACGAGCATGACAGCATGTGCGGGTGTTTTAGCCAATTTACTCAATCTGGCCAAAAAATTCTTGATAATAGGTGCGTTGGCTAACACGTACCCTGTTACCACTACGAGTGACATTTGCATCGTAAAGGCAAGTAAATCCCAAAATCCAGTTCCCCAATGTGAAACCATCTCAACTGGACCACTTTCAGTAAACAAGATGCCGATTACAAACACTAAGAAGGTAAGGATAATCGCAAAGATAAAGGCATCTGGAAGAAAACGCTGAACCAGTCGAACAAAAAAGTTTGTTACTACTCTCATTTACTCACTCCCCATATAAGTAGTTGGTGTTATTATATTGGGAATAGTTAGAGAATATGAGAAAGGTTCATTTTCAGTTCTAATTTACTATTGTAATCTAAAAAATAATAGGGATTAGGTCCCCAAATGACTAGTTTTCATACTCAGTTTTTCCGTAGAAATAACTAATGCTGATGACATAAAAAATACTCCCCCTTTGGTAAAAACAGATATATTAATCTACCTTTATCATAGGAAGAGCACATATTTACGAGAGAAGGTATTCAATTATCTAATACTTCCTATAACCTATTAAAACGGAACCTTCTTATAATATCGTCTTGTTGAAAGTGGATGGTTTCGTTCTTTCTCAAGATGGCAACTTACCCGCTCAAGGAGCGTTGCCAACACAATTGGCGAGATGAAACGTCTTACCTCATCCGAGATTCCTTGGAGTTCATAGTCTTTCGTATCAAATACGGTTAGTTCCTTTGTATAATGCTCTGCGAAGCGTTCGACTCTTTCGGTAAGCGGACGTGATATATCTTCCCCTTTTAACAGGATGATACTTGTGTCCTCCTCGACCAATTCGAGTGTTCCATGAAAGAAGTCAGATGCATGAACTGGTCGTGTTTTGATCCATTGCATTTCTTCTAAAATACACATGGCATAATAATAGGTTTCACCCCAATCAACCCCAGTACCTGATAGGATGTGATAAGGTGTATCTTTATGCTTGTTGGCGAATGCTGCAGCACGCTCTTCGGTAGCTTCCTTTACCTTTAATAAAGCAGCTGGAAGATGTTTAAGTTCTTCAATGATTTTATGATAATTTGGTAACTCATTTCGTTTGTACATTAATCTGAATGCTAGAAGATAGGACTGGATATAGAAAGATTCACAGGATGTATCATCTGCGGCAAAGTTTACAAACGTGTAATCTGTTGCGTTAGCTAAGGGTGTATTCGCATGACCAACTAGGCTAATTGTTGTTGCTCCCTTTTCATTACAAAATGCGGCGGCCTCAACTGTTTCCTTTGTTGTACCAGATAATGATGGCAGGATGACTAATGACTTCTCATTTAAATGCTTGTGATCCATCTTCATCAATTCAGATGAAATTTCGGAGTAGACCGGTAAAGTTGAATTGGTTTTCAAGATGTATTCCGCTGCAAACATGAGAATAGTTGCTCCACCTGTACCGACGAAAAAGACATTTTCGATTCCTCCATCTACAATTGTATCGATCGCTTGGTCAAACTCATCCATTAACGACAAAGCACCATTTTGTATGTTTAAAAACCTTTCAACATCGAAATTATACATCCAATCTCCTCCTCAATAATCCATTTTACGATAGTATCTTCTAAGGTCTAATGAATGATCTCTTTCACGCTCGAGATAGACACTAATTCGTCCCGTTAATACCCAGTTCACATTGACCGCGACATGTTTTCGGAATTCTTCACTTATCCCTGGTAGTTCATAGTCTTTTGTATCGACGATGAAGAGTTCGTTTGTAATCTTTTTGGCAAAGCGTTCGACCCTTTCCGCTAACGGACGCGTTTCATCCTCTCCTTTGAAAATAATGACGCTTGTGTCTTTTTCGACAAGCTCAAGGGTCCCATGGAAAAATTCTGCTGCATGAATTGATTTTGTTTTGATCCATTGCATTTCCTCTAAAATACACATGGCATATGAATACGTATTACCCCAAAGGTTTCCTGCTCCTACGAGCATATGATAGCCTGTATCCTTATGTTGTTTTGCAAATTGCTCCGCTCTTGAATCAAATGCCTCCATTGCCTGAACCATTCCTGCGGGCAAAAATGCCAATTCATTCGCAAATTGTTCATACTGAGGAAACTCATTTTGATTATGGATAAAACGGAAAGTTAATAGCTGTAAATGGAGAAAGAAAGTGTCAAATGAGTGTTTCTCCTGACCTGTTGAAATACAATAATCCACTGTGTTCGCTAGCGGTGTATCTGGTAAGGCAACCAATCCAATTGTAGTCGCACCTTTTTCTTTACAGAATTCTGCCGCAGCAACCGTTTCCTTAGTTGTACCTGTTACCGAAGCAAAAACACAAACAGAATCCTTTGACAAGTGTTGATTATTCATAACAAGTAGCTCAGCAGCAATTTCTGCATGAACCTCGATGGATGAAGTAGATTTAAAAATGTATTCATATGGATACATCATGGCGATTGTACCGCCAGATCCAATTAAAAAGATATTTTTATACCCTTTATCTGAAATCCCATCAACAATCTCTTCTATTTCTTTTCTTTTAGAAAGTCCTTCATCCCCAACTAATCTTATAAATTGCTCTTTATCAAATTTCAACATCCTCTTTCCTCCGTCTCTTTTGTCTATTGGAAATGACCTTTAAAGATAATCATTCGTTTTTTAATAGGGAACTTTCCACATATAGCGTCTAGTACTTAGTGGATGATTTCTTGCATCTGCCAATTCCTCAGCATATTTTCGCAACACAGTTTGTAGCACAAGTGGGGCAATATATCCTTTTACACTTTCAGCAACATTCGATAAGTCAAAGTCCTTTCCATCAAGAACAACTAAACTTTCACAATATCGTTCTGTAAATTCTAATGAACGTTCCTCTATTGGTCTTGTTTCATCTAGACCAACGAGCTGGATGACAGGGACATCCTTATCTAAAATTTCAAATGGTCCATGGAAATACTCTCCTGCATGTATCGCGTGAGAATGAATCCACTGCATTTCCATCAGGATACAAATCGAAAACCAATACGCAATCCCGTAATTAGCCCCGCTTCCCATTGTGTAAATAATACTTGCGTCTTTATAGGTTTCTGCGAATTTCTTCGCTTTTTCTAGATAATTTGATTTCTCTTTTTCTAAAATTGGTCTTAGATTTTCTAAAGAAGAAACAACATCATTGAACTTTTTGTTCCCTTCTTTCTCTGCTAAGAGACCAAATACGAGCTCAAGCATAATGGCGGGTGCTTCGTTCAAATAACTTGTTTCCTTTCCTTCTTTATACACAATGATATGTTCAGACACTTGTGCAAGTGGAGATTCAGCATCAAAAGTAAGTGAAACTGTTAATGCACCTTTTTCTCTCGCAAATCTTGCTGCCTCCACAGTTTCAGGTGTTTTACCAAAATGAGAGCATAGGATGACGAGTGATTTTTCATTAAGCTTAGCAGGATTGCGGTAAACAAATTCATTCGAACTAAACAGATCCGAGTTGATTGTCTTACTTTCACGATCAAATACATATTTACTTGCATACATAAGGGAGGAAGAGCCCCCACATGCAACTAAATATACATGTTTGATATCCCTCTGTTTAAAAGCATTCAATACATTTTGCACACTACCTAACATATTTTTCTCCTCCTTATTTACTGCTTTTTGTATAATGATGCCTTTTAAGATAACCCTCTATTTCAGGTATGGTTCTAATGCTCTTAAAGATTGTTCAATCGCAGCATTTGGATCTTGCAAATACTGAGAGGATGTAAATTCTAAGGTTAATGCTCCTTCATATTGATTGTCTGATAATGTCTTTATCCATTTTTCTAATGGGAGGTTTCCATCTCCCCAAGCCAGGTGACCGTTCGGATTTCCATCGATAAAATGAATATGGACAAAGTCATCCTGTAATTCTGTAAAATAACTTGCCAAGCACTCTCCTTCGACAGCTAAAGGAATAGTGTCAACCATTCCTTTTAAGTTTGGAGATTGAATCTCATGCAGCATTTCTTTTAAATCAGCTAATGTACAAATCAAATTGGATTCTACCTTTTGCAATGGTTCAAGCGCTAATACAATTCCTTGTTCATCTGCATAAACGGTAAGTTTCTCCAAAGAATCTCTTGCCCTCCTTAGCGCATCGCTTCTACTTTCATTGCGATAACCCCACCCTGCCGTTACTAATACCATCGGAGCCTCTAATTCAACGGCTGCATCAATTGATTTTTTAAAATAGTTAATACTTCTTTCACATATGGTCGTTTCCTTAGCAGCTAGATTGATTGGATACATACATTGCTCTGGTGTAAAGCAGATCACCTCTAATTCTCTCGTCTCTATTTCTTTTTTAATGTGACGAATTTCAGATACAGTCAAATCCTCTACGTAAAAATGCGGTGCAGCGCCCCATAGCTCAATCCTTCGAAACCGGTAGTTGACCATTGAATCTAAAAAATACTGTAGTGGATAATGGAGATAATGAAAGTTCATCCCAGTAATTTGCGACCGATTGATTTTTGTCATAACACCCCTCCTTCCAGTTTTCATATTTTAAAGTTATTACTCTTTAAAGTGGTATATACCACTTTAAGTAGTCCTTTTTTGGCGTTTTTATCAATTAGAGGTATGGGAGTCGGATCGACTCCCTCCCATCATCCCTTGACCCCACCAGCCGAAATACCACGGACAAATTGTTTTTGAAAAAGAATATATGCAACAATCATTGGTATCGCGGAGATTGCCAAGCCTGCTAATTGGATTCCAAAGTTCGTATTTAACTGACTACGTAAATTCATAAGTCCCACTGGTATTGTTCGAAGGCTAGAATCCTCTATGAAAACAAGCGCAAACATAAATTCATTCCATACGAACATACCTGTTAATAGAGCCGAAGAAGCGATAATTGGTCGACCCATTGGAAGGATGATATGCCAGAATACCTTCCAGCTATTACAGCCATCAATGATTGCAGATTCCTCAAGCTCCCTTGGGATAGAGAGAAAATAGGATCTCATTAAGAAAATCGCAAACGGCAACTGAAACGCCACATATGGAAGAATTAATGCTCCGTATGTATTATAGAGACCAATTGTTTGAAGCAATTTATAAAGTGGAATTAAACTTACTTGAGGAGCAAGCATTAAGCCACTAAGTATCATGACAAGTAGGATATTTTGCCCCTTAAAGTGAAAACGACTTAGTCCGTAAGCAGCCATCGCCCCAATTAATAGTATTAGCACAACTGATACGATTGTCACAAAAACACTATTAAAGAAATAATCTCCTACCCCTGCCTTCCAAGCTGCTTTGTAGTTTTGCCAATGCCATTCTTCAGGCAGTTTCCATGTATTTATAAAGAAGTCCCTATTTGACTTTAGGCCGCTTAAGCCAAGCCAGATAAGGGGATAAATGATAACCAATGAGAATATCCCAAACCAAACTAAAACAACGAGTTGAAAGATTCGATTTTTAATCGTCATTGTCAGCATTACACCTCCTTACCTGTTTTTCCGATTTTCATTTGAATCAGTGATAAGGTTAACGTAATAACGAATATGACTGTACCAATGGTTGAGGCATAACCCATCTCATCATTTCGGAATGCAGATCGGTATAACATCGTTCCCAACACTTCGGTTGATCGACCCGGTCCCCCAAATGTCATGACATACACTTCATCAAAGACTTTAAATGCGCCAATGACAGTAATAACACTACCAACAAGAATCATTTCTTTTATTTGAGGCAGTGTGATGTGAAAGAATGTCCTTATCTTAGAAGCACCATCAATCGAAGCCGCTTCATAATACTCATATGGAATTTTTTGCATCGCAATCAAGAAAAGCATGGTCATATAACCCGTATATTGCCATTGTGAGACTGCAACCACTGCGTATATCGCAGTTTTACTATCTCCTAGCCAAGAATGAGACCATTCCGAGAGACCTATTGCCTCTAGCGTTCCATTCACAAGACCTATCTCTGGATTGTAAATAAGCTGCCATAACAATCCAACCACCGCTATCGAAATAACGGATGGAATAAAGAAGACAGTCCGGAAAAATGGCTGGAATCTGCGAATCAATTTATCTTCTAAAATAGCAGCAATAATAATACCTAAACCTACTTGAAAAATAAGTGAAATGATCGCATACAACGCATTATTTTTTAAAGCCGTATAAAAAATGGGATCCTTAAAAAGTCTGATATAGTATTCTAGACCAACAAAACTTCTCCCTGCATCAAATGAATTCCACCTAAACAAACTATTGTAAAGGTTAAGAACAATTGGCAGAAAAACCATTAATATAACGATGAGGAATGCCGGTAAGATGTAAAGGATTGCGGTTCGACTACTTCGGTAATTTTTCATCACGTCCCCTCCTGGAGGGGGCAAACAGTGGCCTCTGATGTTTGCCCTTCAGCTTTTATTCAATTTCACTTTGTATTTCTTTGGCTACTTTCTGAACCTCTTTAATGATTTCTTCAGGTGACTTCGACCCATCAAGTAATAATTGAATATTCGCTAGATACACATCTGCAACCTTTGCATGTACATCCGTATCTAGCCATTCTGCCATACCCTCTGCTTTTTTCATTATGTCAACACCATCAACTACTTGTTGTAACGCAGTATCTGGATTTGTTGCGCCATCTATTGGACTTGGCCAACCAATTTGTTCTGCTAGTTTAATCGCATTTTCCTTACTCGTTAAAAACTTTAAGAATTTAATTGCTTCCTCTGGATGCTTTGTTTTCGATGACACAATAAATCCATCTGGTGCACCTGTTATGAAGTTCTGATTGCCTTTTCCTTCTGAAATCGTTGGAAGTTGGAAGAAGCCCCAATTCCCTTTCATGTTATCTTCAACAGTCTGGAACTCTTCTAATTCCACATAAACAATAGCTCCTTTTCCAGCGTAGAAATACTGAGTTGCCATATCATGTGAGCTAGAGTTCACATTGTCCATTAAATAGCCCTTTTGGTTAAGTTCAGCAAACATTTCCATTGCCTTTACATAACCTGGATCTGTAAATTCGCCCGAACGAGGATTATAATCTTTCATTCGTACATCCTGAGGAACCATTTTTTGATTTAGTCCAGTTAAATAATGGATGGCTGCCCAAGGACTTTCGTTACCTAAAATGATTGGAGTTTCTCCACCTTTTTTGAGTGTATCCAGGACGTTCATAAAGTCATCCCATGTCTGAGGTGCTTGTAGATTGTATTTATCGAAGATTTCCTTGTTGTATACAAAGAACTTTCCATTAAAACGAAGGGGTATACCGTAATTTTTGCCATCAGATGAAAATGGCTGAAGAGATGCAGGAATAAAACTATCCTTCCAAGCAATGTCTTCTTCTAAATAAGGAGTTAAATCTAAAGCTGCTTCTGCACGAACAAACTTTCTAGCAAACTCTCCTGACCACGAAAACATAATATCAGGTACATCATTACCACCTAAAATAACCCGTAGCTTATCTTTAATTGGTTCGTCTGCGATTGCTTCCATATCAATTTTAATATCAGGATTTTGTTTTTCAAATTCCTTGACGACTTCTTCAAAGTACGGTGCGTATTCGGGTTGAGGCCATTTATGCAAAAATTTCAAGACCGTTTTTCCATCTCCCGAAGAAGAATTAGAACAACCAGATAGTAAAAGGACGAAAAGTAACATTGCCATTCCAAAAATCTTTGTCAATTTTCTCATTCATTAACCCTCCTTATTTTTGTTCTACTACTTTGGACTAATTTCTTAGTTCCAATCACCACCTCCTACATAATGTGAAATGTTTATATATTCTCTCAAAAAGAGAGTCCATGACCGAATGCTCCATCTACTAAACAGGTTTTCGCTGCAAATTTAGCCCCTTTTTCAAGACTGCTTTTGATAAGCTGAGGCTTCGAATCGTATAGTTTCTCCTTACTACCTTTTAAATAATGCAAAATAAATGCTGTGAAAAAGGAATCTCCAGCTCCTAATGTATCTACTGGTTTAACAAAATGAGGTTCTTGTTTATAAAAATTCTTCCCATCAAACACCATCGCTCCACGAGATCCCATCGTACCTATTACCATACTACTTCCGATCGAATGAGCTTTTTTTAGTAAAGACTCAACGCCCTCTTCTGCCAATTGTCCACAAGACAACAAGCTAATATCTACATCGCTACAAACAGATGATAATTTCTCTTCTGTATACTCATTTGAAAAATCATAGGATAGTAGAACCCCAGCTTCCTTAATTTTATGTAACTCAGAGTCCATGTCGCTGTAAACACTACTATGTGCAATATCAAACAGTTTGATATATTCAATATCCTCTGCCATCAGCACAATGGGATGCTCATTTTGGATGCCACCTTCATTTCCGCCAATAAAGACCCGGTCACCATCTACTAAATCTACCGCTGCATATCCATTTTCACCTTCATGTTGTCGGCAATGAGAAATATCAATTTCAAAGTTTTTAAGGGTTTTGATAATATGATTTGCTGCCACATCATTACCGAATACACCCAGATAAGCTGCCTCAATTCCTAGCTGCTTTGCATATACACTAAAGTTCAGTGCATTACCGCCTGGGTACATGGTCCGATTGTGCACATATTTATCGACTACATTATCGCCAACACCAATTACTTTCATTGTCTTACCTCCTGAGAAATCAGATAATGGTATATACCACTGTTTTTAAATGAATACCTAAAACGAAAAGTCATTTCAGGTTTAATTCCGAGTAAAATTTAACAACATCACTTCTTGTTAATGATGTAGAAAATTCAATTTCCCTATTGTTTCGATCAAACGCAACTGATTCACGGAAAATACATGGACTTTCTGAACGAATTCGTAAAAGCTTACTCTCATTATCTTCCGAATATGTAACTCTCATATATTCTTTTGCTTTAACAAGTTTTATCCCGTATTCTTTCTCTAAAATGTTATATAAAGAAATTTCATTGGTTATGTGATCTTTTATGTTTCTACAATACTGTTCTGGAATAAATGATTCTTCAATCGAAATAGGTCTGTCATCTACTAATCGAAGGCGTTTCACAGTAAAAAGCTTTACGCCCACTTGTAACTGTAATTTCTCTGCTAAAAACGGAGTTGCTTCCATATGTCCCATGGAAAGTACCTGTGTACTCGGATTTAATCCCTTTTCTAACATATCGTTCGAAAAACTATTAAAGGTAATAAAATCCATCTGAATTTTATTATTTGAAACGAAGGTACCAGCTCCAACTCTTCGCTCAACAAGTCCTTCTCTTTCCAAGACGGACAAAGTATGTCTAGCCGTCATTCTGCTTATACCATACTGCGCAGCAAGATCACGTTCCGAAGGTAGCTTATCCCCATGCTTCAAATTACCAACTTCGATATCTTCTATGATTTTCTCTTTGAGTTGTTTATAAAAAGGTACTGTTTCCTCTTTCCCTATGGATTTCTTCATCACGTATGCTCTCCCACTTCCTCCAAGTAATTAACAATATCATTATATATGAAATTGAATTACCATTTACAAAAAATCTCCTTCATCTAATTGGTATATACCAATTAATGTAATTTTTAAAATGAATTTCATTGGTTATTCGAAGTTAAGTGAAGCGCTTTCAAATCTTATTTAATATATCTTTGTAGATGATGCTTTTTTGATAGTTTTAGAATAGTCTAAATTTTCATACGTGTCAATACACTCAAAATAAAAACCCTTCCCCTATATCCGACAGCATTCGATTTTTGAGTAATTACTACCTGGCTGTCAGTATGCTATAATTTGGATGGTAAAATATTGATAGGAGTGACTTGTCTTGGCAATACATGTTGTACTGTATCAACCTGATATTCCGGCCAATGCTGGAAATATTGCACTTACATGTGCCGCAACGGATACAGCCTTGCATTTAATCCGACCACTTGGCTTTTCAACGGACGAAGAAATGATAAAAAAAGCAGGTTTCGATTTCTGGCATACTGTAAATATCATGTATTACGACTCATTAGATGACTTTTTCGTAAAAAATCAAGGTGAGTTCTACTATATTGAAACATTTGGTGAAAAAACACATTCAGCCTTTGATTTCAGTGATGAATCAAAGGAATATTATTTTATGTTTGGAAAAGAAACAACAGGTTTACCAAAAGATCTACTAGAAAATAATAAAAATCACTTTTTAAGAATACCGATGAATACTCATGTTCGATCACTTAACCTTTCAAACACAGCTGCAATATTGGTATATGAGGCTTTGCGCCAGCAAGGATATCCGAATTTAAAATAAAAAATCTTCCGAGTTGGAAGATTTTTTGTTTGTTTTTGGGGAATTTAGGGACTATCTACCCCTGAATTTGTTCATATTGACACTTCGCAGGATTTTTCATCTAAGTATTCTTTAGTATATTTCGCGGAATACATGATCTAGATCTTCAAATTCTTTAAGATCTTTTTCAAGTGGATTGTCTGATTCTACCGTCCACTTACTATCAATTGTCGCTAACCTGCCATCATTGTTTTTTTGAAATGGCAGATGAATATGATGGATTTTTCCATCTTTTCTAGTTGTATAT
>NZ_JBALOX010000018.1:11365-16973 GCF_036965165.1 Bacillus sp. JJ1521
TGAAAGGATTGCTCAAGTACATTCATAATTTGTTCACGGGATAGATATTCCACTAAAATTCTCCTTTCCAAAATGGTTCTTTCCCTTAATATGTCATACTTTCGTTCATTTAAACCCTGTTTTCTTTATGGATACCCATCTGTACTTGGAAGGAACCATCTTATTTATATAATCATATTATACAAATAAGATAAATGGAGTAGGTGGTTCTCATTGGGACTTCAGTATATTTAGATTTTTTGTCCAAATTTGGTGTAAGTGGTGCACATCCAGGTGGTATTGAGCTTACAAAGAAAATATTCGAGAACGAAATGATTAACAAATCTTCTCGCATATTAGATGTAGGTTGTGGTACCGGCCAAACATCTGCATATTTAGCTGCCCGTTATGGCGCAAAAGTAACCGGGATGGATATCAATCCGATCATGATAAAAAAAGCCAAAAATAGAATGGCAAAATACCAATTACCAGTGGAAATTATTCAGGGCTCAATAGAAAAATGTCCGTTAGAAGATAGTAATTATGACTTTATTATTTCCGAATCAGTTCTTTCTTTTGTCAACAAGCCTAAAGCACTTAAGGAAATATTTCGTTTATTAAAGCATGGCGGTCGGTTTATCGCAAATGAACTTACTGTTAATAGGAGGCTCTGGACGAATTTTGAAGAGGAAATTAAACAATTTTATGGGTTAGATTCTCTCCTCATGGAAAGGGATTGGATTACCTTATTTGAATTGGCCGGTTTTAAAAATTTAAAAACTTTTATGAAAAAACAATCTACCCTACAAAACCATTCAATGCCTCAATTCGAGTTTTCAGAGTCGATTGAACCTGAACTTTATAATATCCTACATCAGCATTTTAATTTAATGCTAAAATATCAAGGGACTTTAGACTATAGAGTGTTTTTATGTACGAAATAAAAACTCACATATAGATATAGAAAAGGCCTGTATGGATCATATCCACCACAAGCCTTTTTTGGTTTTGTTATTTAAATAAAGAATGGGAAAAATGGTCCGAATCTTCTTATCCCAAAGAAAGGAAACCCAAATGGTCCAAAGAAAGGGAAAAGTCTGTTGTCACTGCGTTCACCCATTGTGTGCATATGTGAATGCCCCGTCTTCGGCATAAGGATATACATTTTTTCCCTGTCATAGCTATGAAGTATGCCCTGATAAACAGATCCATCTTTTAATTCAATTTGAATAATCTGGTACAAATGTTCTTTGCACTTTTTATGGTGATCCTCTTTATCCCTTTCAGCATCGATGGCATCCTGATAAATGCTCCTAATTCCTTAAGTGAGAGGTTTCACAATTTAACACTAAATGTATTTTTGCGTATAACGATTTTTATTTTTTTCAAAATCTTCCTTTAATAAAGAATACATATATAAATCATCAAATTTACCACGTGTAAACTCATATTTTCTTAATAATCCCTCTTTGATAAAACCCAACTTTTCGACTAACTTTTGTGATGATTGATTAGGTGGCTCGATTAGTGCCTCGATTCGTTGGAAATTCAATTGTTTAAATCCGTAGCTTATTATAGCTTCAACTGCCTCAACAGCAATACCATTTCCCCACTGCTCTTTACTCAATTCAAAGCCAATTTCAGTACGGAAGTGATGAGAACCCATGTTGTGAAAACCGCAACTGCCAATCACAACTCCCTGATCTATTAAAGTAACTCCCCATCTAATCCCTGTTTTGTTGTTATGAATGGATTGATAGCAAGAAATCTCATCCAAGGCATCGTTTATTGCTGTAAAAGGTTCCAATCCATAATATTTCATTACTTCTTCATCAGACAGATACTTCAAAATGCTGTTCGCATCCTCATTTGTAATCCTTCTTAATACTAATCTTTCAGTCTGAAGTACAGGAAATGTATCAGAATCTATGTTCACAGCAAGCACCCCTCGTTTTCTATCAATTTTTATTTTTTCTGTTTTGCCAATTTTCCCTTGTTAATACCATATTAATAGAATCAATCCATTTTCCGTCAAATTCCAGTTCGTTTTTATCAATACTATCTAATACAAAGCCAACCTTTTCATAAACATACTTGGCCCTTGGATTGAAGCTAAAAACACTTAAAGTGAGTTGGTTAAGCGTAGTATTAGTAAATATATAATCAATTATAAGATTAGTTGCTTCGGTACCTAATCCTCGATTCCTTCCTCTCGGACCAATCAGTATCCTAAAATTCATACTATGATTTTTTTCGTCATATAAATTCATCACTACCTCTCCCACTAAGTTGCCCCGAGATTGGTCAACAATAGCAAGATCCATGCGATCCGTTTGTTTATTTCTTGAATTGTACCAGTTGAAAATTAATTCCCTATCAAAATCCGTACTGCTACCTGTAAGCTTTAATACTTCGGGATCTTTTAAGCATTCTTCAATAAAAGGAATATCCTCTTCCTTAAAAGGTCTGAGAACTACTTTCTCCCCTTCTAATACTGGTTTATGGACTAGATTTACCATTCCAATCTCACTCCGTTCAATCGCGCATTAATTAGTTCGTTATTAAATTTTACTAAACTCCTGTTACCACAACAAGATATAAAAATACGTTATGCCACTGCTCCCACTGTAGCACTAGTCCAGTGAATTTCACTTTGAAAAAAAGATGTACAATAACTTGCATCCTAATTATGCAACATCTGGAATCACGACAGGTACAAAGGGAGAGTGGCAGAAAGTATATGAGGCTTTGCGCCAGCGAGGATATCCGAACTTAAAATAAAAAATCTTCCGGGTTGGAAGATTTTTTGCTTTGGGGAACTAAGAGTCATTCATTTTTTGCGCGCTAAATATTTATGGTTGCTTATGTCAGTGAATCAGTCTAACTAGCACAACAATGTATCCTTTCACTTTACATCTCTATTTCTTCCATATACTCTCTTCGTAATTCAGACAACGTTTTTCCTTTTTCTACATGTTCCGTAAAGGCATAGGTTTCAACGGATGACCAGCCTGTTACTTCTCTTAGCCATTGCTGAATAGATTTTTCTACTCCGCCGACGTCAACATTACCATTTGACAACAAGACTACTGTTGAATCATGATTCTTTGCTTTTAAAATATCGCCTGCTTTAACTACTTCCCACTCCAACATGGAGTCAATTCTTGGCAAGTTACGTCTTTGTGAGGATCTTTTTCGTTTAATTTTTGAAGTCAATGATTTATCTATTAAATCTACATAATAATCTTCGTAGTGATCTAACGGCAAGATTTTCTGACTTTCAATATATAATTCATCATTTATTTTGTATGGAATCAATTTATAGCAATACATTTCTACGCCATTCTTGTTTAGCCAGGCAACCGCTGACTTTGTTTGCTCATCAAAATCCGAAGCAACCAATATAATTTGCTGACGCTGGTTAAAATCCTCAATCGAAATATTGTTATCTTGAAAAAAAGTCACTATATTTCGATTGGCTTGTTCAGCGATTGTTAGTGACGGATCCCTCTTTGTATCTTTACTTTTCTCTAAATAAGGCGCATATATTTTACTAATCAAATCGTCTATATCTTTTACAGTTGCAAATCCTGCAGCATAGCGAATTGCTTGAAATTCAAATGCTTCTTTTCTTGCTTCCATATCCTTTCGATCCCGCTTAATTTCAATCAGAACCAGATCCCCATTTTGATTTAATCCAACTAAATCACAAATACCATTACTTGAATTCCGCACTTGTTGACCAACAATCAACATCGATTCATCTTCTGCAATTAGATTTGTATTATTTTTGATTAACACTTCTACATCATGCTCATTCATCTGTAACTCCGAAAAGCTAGTAGGCTCAATAGGTATCGCCTCTTTATTTTTTATGTGAAACAATTTCGTCTCTCCTTTATAACGGAAAATTAACATCCGTCCAATAATCTTCCGCGGATTTCAAACAATCCCCTGTCTAGAGATTATTACAAACCATATAAATTTCCGATTTCAATTCACCGAGTAACTTTGGCTCAAATTCTTTTTTTAGAGTTGATAGAGATATTGTTTTTTGTTGGGGATAGTCTTGATTTAATTTTATGGTTGGCACCACATAAAACTCCCACTGGGATGTATCGAGTGGATTCACTATTTCCACATTCTTCTCTTTTAATAAGCAGAATACGTAAATGTCTGCATTTCTTACTGCTTCCGGGCTATAGGTATTTGTATTATAGTCGTACTTCTTTTTAGGACCAATATTAAAAATAACTTTGGAAAGTGTCCCCTTATACCAAGCTTGAATATAGGATGCTGATTTTACTTCAATTTTCTTATCTTTGTATTTTAAATCATAAGAATCCCATTCTATTCTAGTTTGGTTAAGAGCTCCAATCGCAGCACCCACTAAGAATTCGGCAAAGATCCCCCTTAATGAGTTAGTAAGTAAATTAGAGAAACCCCATTTCCAAAAATCCGAAATCGTTAAATCCGTTCCAATAATCGTTTTTTCTAAATTTGAAGGATTGTCGAAATCCAACAATTTTCACTCCTTTTAACTAATCTTTTGCTTCAATTCAAATCTTATTATTTACTCATTAAATTAGATTAGTCCGCATTTAAATTTTCGGTACAATCAAACAAACATTAATATACGGTGCCTAAACCACCTATAGAAAATGAGAAGCTTTATACTTCTCATTTTTCTAGGATAAATTATTCTTACATTAATTTAGTTGATATTCGGATGTTAGTTTAATACTGGACCATCCATGGTTTTGACCACGGCTGAACTTTACGCGAAGATTGATTTTTTCTGTCTCGTCGTTCCATACTAGAGTATTTTGAATGTTGGTTGGAGTATTTCTGAGTATTGAAATAGTACTATTAATAGCAGTATGTTCCCTACAAATGGTTAATTGATCATTATAAAAGGTTACTGCCATTAAAGCAGTACCAAGAAGGTTCATAATTCCTTGCTTTAATTGATTATGTGAAGCGTTTAATAGCTGTTCCCCGATTATTTCAGACACCAATTCTAAACTTTCTCTGTGAGTTATTTCTCCAATTAAATATTTTGATTTAACTTCTTTAACATAATCATCGATACTACCAACATTAAAATAATCTTCACCAAGAATTGTTCCAATACCTGGATTTTTCGTTGTTATTTTACTCCCAATTTTAGATAATGCTTTCAATGAAATTTTTTCGATAAAGTATTCACCATTATATTTTAAAACTAACTGTAAATCCCCTGTATCTAGTTTATCGGAAATATAACTTTCGGGAATTAACTCTATACTTTCAATCGACAAACTATAATCATATTTTTCATATAATTTTTCTGAAATTGCAGGTACCAAAGTTGAAGTGGATTCAAAAAGTTTTTCTAACACTTCTGGTTTTACCAACGAGTAATACTTCGAAAGTAATTTAACACATTCGTTATAATCCACCTGCGATACCAGTGGAAATTCTTTTAAAAAGTAATAATATGAAATAGCTTCGTGACATTTTCCAATTGCATTGCTGCTGTTTGAAGTTTCTTCGTAAATATGATTTGATATCGTTCTTTCGATTTTTTCAATTGTTTCGGCATTCATAATTTGGAGTTCAGCTTCATTAGTAAACGTATCATAACTTG
>NZ_JBALOX010000019.1:0-582 GCF_036965165.1 Bacillus sp. JJ1521
TTTTTTATTTTTAGGAAAGAAAATGTAAAATTTTGGTCTGCCACGGCATTTAATGTTGTGGTTCTTTCTATTTATGGGAATAATATTTAAAGCTAAGTTTTTTGATAAAAGCTAATAAAGGGAAACGAAAAACGGAAAAGGAAATAAAAGAAATGAAGGGGAAAGGTAGTGGAGAAACCTGCCCAAATACCTTTCAACGTGGATATGAAGAGGAAAGGAAGCCGTGAATTCCACCCAAATCTTTTTCATGAAGGTTATGAAGGGGAAAAGGAGCGATGAACTCCACCCAAACCCTTTTCATTGGGATTATGAAAGGGGAAAAAGTAGGAACTCTATTCAAAACCACTTCAGTAGCCACATATTGGTTTTCATCAACTCAATGATACCCTTTTCTGCGATTCAATGGCGCCATTTTGGTATTCATAATCTCGATGGTAACCGTTTTTGCGATTCAGTGGTTGCATTTTGGTTTTCATCACTCTTATGAAGCCTCGAACGCATCCGAAGCCCGCGCGGAAAGTACTTCATAGCCTTTATGAAGCCTCGAAAGCAACCGGAGCCCAAGCGGAAAATCCTTCATTG
>NZ_JBALOX010000019.1:707-32664 GCF_036965165.1 Bacillus sp. JJ1521
ATGAAGTCCCGAACGCAGCCGGAACCCGTGCAAAAAGTCTTTCATCATGTTAATAAAGACTCGAACGAAGCCAGAATTCACGAGGAAAGTCCTACACCAAACCTATGAAATCCCAAACGCCTGCGGTCTCCAAACGAAATGTCCTTCATCAAATTCAATAAAAGACTATACCAAACAAAGCTCAATAACCCGACCGCGCCGCATAATCCCGTTTCAAGACATAATTATTTTATTTTTTGCTGAATTTGTTGAAATACGGTACACTTATAATGTTGTATAAAGGTCCTTAGGCGTTGTCCTAAGGCTTTTTTTTCACTACTTCGTTTACTATTTCCTTTCGATATATTAGGAGTGACCTTAGATGGCTTTACAGGATGAATTTCATTTTATTGATCAAATCAAACCGAAGCGTGTTTTTCAATCCGGTTTAATAGCTGGAATTGGTGATGATGCTGCACTTTTTCGTCCAACTCCAAATATGGAACAAATTATCTGCGTGGATACAATGGTAGAGGGTATTCATTTCAATTCTCATACTATGGATCCTTACCAAATTGGATATAAAGCTTTGGCTGTTAATATTAGTGATATTGCAGCGATGGGGGGAATCCCAACCTATTATTTGGTGTCTATTGCGATCCCAAAGGATTGGAACGAAACGGATTTGTTATCGATTTATGAAGGTATGGCAATGCTAGCAGATAAGTACGAGATAGATTTAATTGGTGGCGATACGGTTTCGATTGCTGAATCCTTGGTTATAACTGTTACGGTACTTGGTGAGGTTGAGAAAGGAAAGCATTTTTTACGAAGCCATGCAAAGCCAGGAGATATTGTTTTTGTGACTGGAACGGTTGGAGACTCAGCAGCTGGGTTGAATGTATTATTACATAGTGGAAAAAAACATTGGTTTACTGAGTTAGAGGAACCCCTTATAAGTAAACATCAATATCCGACACCGAGAGTAGAGATTGGGAGACTTTTATCTACATTTGGAAGGGTCTCTTTAAATGATATTAGTGATGGCTTAGCTAGTGAAGCCAATGAGATAGCAAAGGCAAGCGGTGTTACGTTACTTATAGATGATGATAAAATCCCACTCAGTGATGCTATTTTAGCACAGTTTAAAGACCGTGCTCTAGAGTTTGCATTATACGGTGGGGAGGACTTTGAACTAGTTGGGACGATGGCTGCTTCGGATTGGGATATACTACAGAAAAAAGCAAAAGAACATGGTTATGGCCTTTCAAAAATTGGGACTGTTTCGGAAGGCGGTCCAGCTGTATTTTTAAACCGAGACGGGGAACTACAAAAGCTTGAAATGAAAGGATATAATCATTTTACTAAGTAAGGTGGAATCTATGGAAAAATTTGAGTTTATATCGAATACACCTGAAGCGACGGAGAATTTTTCTTATCGCCTGGCTGAAAGGCTTGGGCCGGGTGATGTCATAACTCTTGAGGGTGATTTAGGAGCAGGAAAAACAACTTTTACAAAAGGCCTGGCAAAAGGACTTGGAATTACTAGAACGGTGAATAGTCCGACGTTTACGATTATTAAGGAATACCATGGACGAATTCCTTTGTACCATATGGATGTGTATCGTTTAGAGCATAGTGATGAGGATCTCGGGTTTGATGAATATTTTGAGGGTGATGGTGTGACTGTGGTGGAGTGGGCACATCTCATTGAAGATCGATTACCCGAGCAAAAACTCACACTTAGAATTGAACATCAAGGAGATACAAAGCGTAAAATTACGGTGATACCAATAGGGGAAAGGTATCAACAATTATGTGAGGAGTTATTTGGCGAATGAAGGTTTTAGCTATAGATACGTCCAATTATGTATTAGGGGTCGCGATTGTTGATGAAGAGAAGGTGATTGGAGAGGTCATTACAAATCTACCCAAAAATCATTCTGTCCGCGTGATGCCTGCCATTGAACAGCTAATGAAGGAATGTGGCATAAAGCCTAAAGAACTCAACAAGATTGTTGTAGCGATGGGGCCAGGTTCATATACGGGTGTGAGAATTGGAGTCACGATTGCGAAAACATTAGCCTGGTCATTGCAGATACCGTTAGTAGGAGTATCAAGTCTTGAAGTAGTTGCAGCCAATGGCAGGTATTTTAATGGCTATATTTCTCCATTATTTGATGCTAGGCGTGGTCAAGTGTACACCGGTCTTTATCAATATGAGGATAACACGCTAACATGTGTGGAAGAAGATAAAATTATTTTATTATCCGATTGGCTAGAGGAGCTTAAAAAGAAGGAGACACCGGTTCTTTTTATCGGAAATGATTTAGTTATCCATAAGGAAAAGATAGAAACAGATTTAGATCAACTTGCATATGTTGCACCATACACAGATTGGAATCCGAGACCAAGTGAGCTAGCTGAGTTGGGTTTGAAGAAAGAGCCAGTGGACGTTCATACATTTGTGCCAAATTATATTCGTTTGGCAGAGGCGGAAGCGAATTGGTTAGGGAAGAGGCAGGGGTAAGCATGGAAGATATCATCAATCAACAGATTTTGTTTCGCTTCATGACGTTAGAGGATATTGATGGTGTTATGAAGGTTGAGACTTCAGCATTTACCGTCCCGTGGAAGAGAGAAGCTTTTTATAATGAGTTAGTTCATAATCAGTTTGCAAAGTATATTGTGATGACTGATAACGACGAAGTGATAGGGTATTGTGGGATGTGGCTTATTTTAGATGAATGCCATATTACGAATATCGCAGTGCTTCCAGAATATCGAGGGAAAAAGCTTGGGGAGGCTTTGCTGATGCAGGCGAAGCTGTTAGCAATGCAGCATCAGGCAGCAACGATGACACTTGAGGTTAGAGTGTCGAATCATATTGCCCAAAACCTCTATAAAAAACTAGGCTTTAAACCAGGTGGTATCCGAAAAAATTACTATACAGACGATAATGAAGATGCGCTAGTAATGTGGGTGAATTTAAATGAGTGATAATCAATTAATTATGGGAATTGAAACAAGCTGTGATGAAACGGCCGTTTCGATCGTGCGAAATGGACGGGAAATTTTATCAAATGTTGTTGCATCACAAATTGAAAGTCATAAGCGGTTTGGCGGGGTTGTTCCAGAGATAGCATCAAGGCACCATGTGGAGGCAATTACTCTTGTGATAGAAGAGGCGTTGAAGCAGGCAGATGTTCATTTTGCGGATATTGATGGAATTGCGGTAACAGAAGGGCCAGGCTTAGTAGGGGCCTTATTAATTGGAGTGAATGCGGCAAAAGCGGTGGCATTTGCTCACGATATTCCCCTTCTAGGCGTTCATCATATTGCAGGTCATATTTATGCGAATCGATTAGTTGAGGAGCTGGAGTTTCCGTTATTGGCGTTAGTTGTTTCTGGTGGCCATACAGAACTTGTGTATATGGAAGAACACGCATCCTTTAAGGTGATCGGGGAAACAAGAGATGATGCTGCTGGTGAAGCATATGATAAAGTCGCTAGGACACTTAGTCTACCATACCCAGGCGGTCCTCATATTGATCGACTTGCGCATGAGGGAACGGCGACAATTGATTTACCAAGAGCATGGTTGGAAGAGGGTTCATATGATTTTAGTTTTAGTGGGTTAAAATCAGCCGTCATTAACACGCTTCATAATGCCGAGCAGCGTGGGGAAACAATTGAACCAAAGAATCTAGCGGCAAGCTTTCAGGAAAGTGTCATTGATGTGTTAGTGACAAAAACTGTGAAAGCGGCGAAAGAGTATCAAGTAAAACAAGTCCTATTAGCTGGGGGAGTTGCGGCAAATAAAGGATTGCGAGCTGCTTTAGAGCATGCTTTTTCGGAAATGCCGGAAGTGAAGCTCATTATTCCGCCACTTTCGCTGTGTACAGACAATGCTGCGATGATTGCGGCAGTTGGAAGTATCTTATATGAAACTGGGAAGCGTTCCTCCTATGCGTTAAACGCTAACCCGGGCCTAGATATCGAGGCTTAATTTTATTTAACGGAAGTCCCAAGTGGTAACTACACTTGGGATTTTTCATTTTTTCGTAACTATTAAATCATGCAGCCCCTCATACATTTGTGCTCAAAAACACCAAATGAATTCTATTAAAATCATGTATAATACTATATAGCTAGATGGAAAATAGGAAATTATACTCTTGCCCACTGAAAAAATTAATTTGAAGGTGATTGTTTGAACCAATCCATTAAAAATGAAAAAGGAGTTACCTTAATAGAGTTAATTTGTTCAATTGCTATTTTGACTATTATATTGATTAGCTTCATGTCATTTTTTATCATGTCAGCTAAATATAATGGGGTCTCCTCTGACAAAATGAACGCAACCAACATTGCCAGAGAAGTACAAGAAGAATTCAAAGTAAATGACGAAAAAAATCTAGCTCTAAAAGACTTGATCCATTTTTCAAGAACTTCAACCGATACAGTAATTCCAAAATCTAATTATCCAAAGTTAAATTTAACGGATGACATACAAGTAAATAACGACATTCTGGCACTTACTTTTACAAGACAAAACTTTACCGTCATCGTAAAAGTGGATACAAGCGATGATGAAAATGTAGATATAACTTTATCAAAATTACATGTTCTAGTGCAAAAAGGGACAAAGGTATTGTCCGAAACCTTTACCTACTTTGAGAACTAAAAGGAGCATTAATAGATGAATAAACACCTCCGAAATAATGGTGGAATCACACTTATTGAACTTCTTGCTACATTGGCGATATTTTCAATGGTCAGCATACTAATCTATGGTGTTTTAATAAACGGAATGAACTACTCTGAAAAATCAAAGGATAATGTTTCAAGGCAGCAAGAAATGAATATTCTCGTCACTACTATTACGAAAGCCCATGAATCGTATTCATCGTATGAGATTGTCGTTGATCAGAACCCAGACGCAAATAAAATTCAGCTCATAGGAAAAGATGGATCTGGAACTGTTGTTAGTGCTGTAGATCTATCAAATGAACACTATATTTATTCATTGTACAATTCTCAGGAATCTGACGAGGTCCCTTTTTCAAATGCAACAACCATTCATACATCTCAACCTTTATACATTAAACTCATCATAAAAGACAGAAAGCAGCCAAGCCAAAAATCTGAGATAAAAACCATTATTTCCAGGTTGTAAGGAGGGGACTATGAGGAATTTAAAAAATGAACAAGGAATGACCCTTGTAGTTGTATTATTAATTCTCACCGTGATTTCCATATTAGGTTTAGCGGTAATGGGTGCTTCACTTACCAACATGAAGCAAATCAGTAAGACGGAATCAAACATTATAACAACGGATATTGCGGAAATGGGAGTTGTATATTATGAAACTCAATTAAAGTCCTTCCTAAATGAGCAATTATATAATCAAGCAAAGCAAAAAGAAATCATTATTCGCTACTTCACGAATTCAGCATCAACAGATGTATTAATTGAAAAGTTTAATCTTGAATTTCCCGTAGAATTAAATAATTTATATAAAACCAATAACACTCTTTTTACTCAATTTGGGGATCATTTTCTTCCAGAAAAGACCGTGGATGCAAATAGTTCATTTAAGATAAAAATTAACCCGAATGGGATAACGACAACTACTTGCTCCCCTCAAACACCTGCCAATTCACAATGTTATCGTATTACTTATGAAAGCTATGGTTATTATGGTGATAATCTTGAAAAGATATTGAGTGCAACATTTGATTTTTCATATTTTATCAACAGAAATAGCATAGTTATATCAACAGGTACACCGCCTCCTGTACCTTTATATGAAGACATTAAGGATTCCGTACAAGGTAAAAATTTACGTGCTTGTACAACTGCTGATTTTAAGAAAAATAACACAACGGTAGATTGTAGTTCAAATTTGGATCCAAAGGAAATTACAAGTATGAATGGAATCTCTAATTCTTTTATTGTTTTTAACAAAGGAGTCAATCTTGATCATTTGTCACATGCAGTTTCAAATTCTAAATTAATCATCCATAGTTTAGATGTAAATAACCCTACCAGAATCGGGAAGTTTAATCCAAATGGGTTTATTAATTCATCAATTGTGATTATTGGGAATGCCAAATTATATGATCAAATTATGAAACCAGTGAACTCAAGTATCTATATTACGGGCGATGCAGATTTAACGGGTTTCTCATTAAAAAATGCGACTTCCACTAAAGTATGTGTACAGGGAAAAATAACACCAGCGGACATGAGGAGTATTCCAGGGGTCTATTCAAATGATTACAATTCGACAACTTATACGAATGAGTGTATGAGGAAATCGGATACAGTCGGGAATAATTCACTTACTATAAAAGGTGAAATGATTAGTCCTCGCATAGATGAAAAATCCAATGTCACTTATTAGGAATAAAACAGCAGTTAAAGAAAAAAAGTAGTCCATAAGTTCTATGCTTTTTGTTGATAAATAATCCACAGATCCACACCTTTTGTGGAAAACTCAAATAAAGTACTGAAATAACTAATGTGCATTTGTGGGTACCTTTTGTGGATAACCCTGTTGGTATATGTGGATAATGTGGATAAGTCAGTGTATAACTCAATAAATTGTGGAAAATGGTACAAAAAATCCCCTCTAAAATGAGTTTTAGATGGGGATAACTTATTTTTATGGATAGGTGAAAGGGTCTAGTTACTCGTTTCGTGGAGGGATTCCCATTCTTCCATTAAGGCTTCAAGTGTAGCTGAAATTTTCTCGTTTTCTGCATTAATTCGTTGAACTTCCTCGTGATTTTGGTAAACTTGAGGGTCACAAAGAAGCTGTTCATTTTCTTCGGTTTTTTCCTCAAGAGAGGATATTTCAACTTCAATTTCTTCAATTCGGCGTTTTCGTTGACGCTCTTGCTTCTTTAATTCTTTTTCTTGTTCATAGGATATTTTTTCTTGGATAACTTCCCGTTTATCAGGTTTTTTCTCTTCGTTTTCGAGTCTAGCGAGTTCTTCCATTTCGAATTTCTTTTCAAGGTAGTAATCATAATCCCCAAGGTATTCTGTGAGGCCATCTGTGGATAACTCAAATACCTTCGTTGCGATACAGTTAATAAAGTATCGGTCATGAGATACAAAAAGAATGGTTCCTGGATAATCGATTAACGCATTTTCAAGTACTTCCTTACTATCAAGATCTAAGTGGTTCGTAGGCTCGTCAAGAATAAGGAAGTTTGATTTTTCCATCATCAGCTTAGCAAGAGCAAGTCTCGCTTTTTCACCACCACTTAAGGTTGAAACTATTTTTAACACATCATCCCCGGAAAACAAGAAATTCCCAAGAACAGTACGGATCTCTTTTTCGGGTTTAAGCGGGTATTCATCCCATAATTCATTTAACACCCGTTTATTTGAGGTAAGGTCGGCTTGTTGTTGGTCGTAGTAGCCAACCGTTACATGTGAACCGAAACGAATGGTCCCATTCACATGTTCAAGCTTATCGATAAGTGCTTTCAATAGAGTTGATTTTCCAATCCCATTTGGACCCACTAACGCAATACTATCTTCGCGATAAATATTGAAATTGACATTTTTGATAATGGGTTTGTCTTTTTCATAGGAAACGGAGATTTCTTTTGCACTTAACACGTCATTTCCGCTTTGTCGTTCAATGTCAAAATGGAAGGAAGCTGATTTTTCATCCCCTAATGGCCTGTCCATCAGTTCCATTCGGTCAAGCTGCTTTCGTCTACTTTGTGCACGTTTCGTTGTCGAGGCTCTGACTAAGTTTTTGGCGATGAAGTCCTTTAGTTTTTCGACTTCTTCCTGTTGTTTTTCGTATTTTTTCAGATCAAGCTCATAATTTTCAGCCTTTATTTTTAAATAGTTGCTATAGTTTCCAACATATTTGCTGCTTGTGTGTCTTGAAATCTCATAGACCTGGTTAACGACTTTGTCTAGGAAGTAACGGTCATGGGAAACAATTAAGAGTGCACCAGGATAGCCTTGGAGATATTGTTCAAGCCAGGTAAGCGTGCTAATATCGAGGTGGTTTGTCGGCTCGTCAAGAATCAATAAATCAGGCTTTGTTAGTAATAATTTACAAAGAGCGAGCCGTGTTTTTTGACCACCACTTAAGCTAGATATTTTGGTTTTATAGCTTTCTTCTGTAAAATTAAAACCATGTAAGATGGATCGAATGTCGGCTTCATATTGATAGCCGCCCTGTTCCTTAAAATCGACCTGGAGCTGATCGTATTCTTCAAGTAGCTTTTGATAATCAGTGGGATTTTCAAAAATAGATGGGTCGCCCATTTTTATTTCAAGGTTTCTTAAGTTTTTTTCAAGTTTTTGTAATGATGCAAAGACGGTAATCATTTCTTGCCAGATGGTAAGATTTGATTCAAGCCCAGTGTCCTGTGCGAGGTAATCAATTGTGACACTTTTTGGCTTAATGATTTCGCCGCCATCATGAGACATATGGCCAGCAATAATTTTTAATAGAGTGGACTTTCCGGCACCGTTTCGACCAACAATGGCAATTCGGTCACGGGTTTGTACTTCTAATTTTATATTCGATAAAATAAGATCAGCAGCAAAATACTTTTTGAGCTGATTTACTTGTAGTAAAATCATTGTTTCTCACCTCTTGTTTCTATGAACAGTGTATCTTATATTATCTAAATAGAGCAACTGCAATGATAATGTTCACAGATGTTACAAAGACAGATGTGGTAAAATAGTGTATAGTTTTAGTGGAGGTTCAAAAAGTCCGGTGAAAATGACACATCGAATTTCTTCGTTGGCTTGCTTTTCCGTGCCTCACGTATTAAATACATACGTTCCGGTACTCAAAGCTGCACCGCCTCGAACTTCTTGGTCCTTTTCATCCTCCTTTTAAACATTCAGTCATAGTGGAGGGTTCGATAAATGACATCATTTACCCATTTTAATGAGCAAGGTCGCGCTAAGATGGTAGATATTACGGAGAAATCTGATACTGTTCGTACAGCGATTGCAAAATCAAGTATTACTGTAAATAAATTGATTTATGAGCAAATAATAAATAATGAAGTGAGCAAGGGGGATGTTCTTGCTGTTTCCCAGGTTGCTGGTATTATGGCAGCTAAAAAAACATCAGAGCTAATCCCGATGTGTCATCCATTAGCATTAAAGGGAGTCGACATTCGTTTTAGTTGGACGACTCAAGATGAGTATATTTTACATATTACCGTAACAGTTAAAACAAAAGGCAGTACCGGTGTTGAGATGGAAGCGTTGACTTCCGCATCGGTTTGTGCGCTAACGGTGTATGATATGTGTAAAGCGGTTGATAAAGGGATGGTAATTGGACCAACCTATTTAGCTGAAAAGACTGGTGGAAAAAACGGTGATTTCAAAAGGCAAGTAGCGGGGGAATAAACATGAATTTAGAACAATCAAAAATACCACAAGCAACTGCCAAAAGGCTGCCACTTTATTATCGGTTTTTGAAAAATCTGCATGCCTCGGGAAAGCAAAGGGTTTCTTCTGCAGAGCTGAGTGACGCGGTTAAGGTTGATTCCGCCACGATTAGACGTGATTTTTCCTATTTTGGTGCATTGGGAAAAAAAGGGTATGGCTATAATGTCAATTATTTATTATCCTTTTTTAGTAAGACCCTTGATCAGGATGAGTTAACGAAGGTTACGTTAATCGGTGTGGGTAACTTAGGAACAGCATTTTTGCATTATAATTTTTCAAAAAATAATAATACAAAAATTGAGCTTGCGTTTGATGTGGATTATAATAAAGTAGGCAGTAGTATTGGTGGAGTAAAGGTGCATCATTTAGATGATCTTGAGAATGAATTGCCCGATGATGTAACAGTTGCCATTTTAACGGTGCCGGTTGGAGCAGCTCAGTCGATTACTGACCGCCTGGTAAATAAAGGGATTAAGGGTATCCTTAATTTTACTCCAGCAAGAATCAACGTTCCTGAACATATTCGGGTGCACCATATTGATTTAGCTGTTGAGCTACAAGCACTTGTTTATTTTTTAAAGCATTATTCAAATGATTCAAATGAAGAATAGAAATAGAATTTATAATGTAGGGAGGTGACTCACAGTGGGGAATCTTGGATTTGGTAGTATTCTATTGATCGTATTTGCAGCGTTACTAATTTTTGGACCAAGTAAGTTACCTCAATTAGGAAAAGCAGCAGGTAATACATTGCGTGAATTCAAAAACGCAACAAAAGGTTTAGCAGATGATGACGAAGATGATGTTAAGAAGAATGAAACTCATGATGTGAAGTAATGATAGGATGAGTCACATGAACGAAAAAGAAATGTCCGTTTATGATCATATTGGTGAGCTGCGAAAACGACTGATTTATGTAGTCGTTTTCTTCTTCATCGTTGCTTTAGGAAGCTTTTTTCTAGCAGAGCATGTAATTGTTTATTTGCAAAATGCGGAAGAAGCTAAAGAGCTGACAATGAATGCTTTCCGGATAACAGATCCAATTAAAATATATATGAATTTTGCATTTATTATTGCATTTGTTATCTCCTCCCCTTTTTTACTGTTTCAGCTTTGGGCCTTCATTAGTCCGGGTTTGTATGAGAGGGAAAGAAAGGTAACATTGAGTTATATCCCAGTTTCGGTAATATTGTTTTTACTAGGAATATCTTTCTCTTATTTTATTCTATTTCCATTTGTTGTGAATTTTATGACGCGGTTAGCGGTGAGCCTTGATATAAACCAGGTAATCGGGATTAATGAGTATTTTCAATTCCTGCTGCAGATAACGTTACCGTTTGGCTTTTTGTTTCAGCTGCCAGTTGTCGTAATGTTCTTAACAAGACTCGGAATCGTGACACCGATGTTTTTATCCAAAATACGAAAGTATGCGTATTTTGTCCTTTTAGTCATCGGTGGGTTAATTACGCCACCTGAGATCATCTCCCATTTAATGGTCACCGTGCCGTTATTCGGATTATATGAAATCAGTATTCTCGTATCAAGAAGTGCTTACAGGAAGGTGCTTAAAGCGGAAATGATGGCAGCGAATAGTATGGAATAATTCTGAAAAGCTGCAGTTGAAGTTAGATAATAAAAAATAACCTCCACCGGGAGGTTATTTTTTTGCGTTAGTTACTTTTTTTATTTTGCTGTGTAGGACAAACATACGGATTGCCATACCAAAGTCAAATGTTGCGATAAGTGCAAGTAGCACCGTGGAAAAGTTCCAGACAGACTGCGTTGCATTAGTAATCGCGATATACGTAAAGAATGCACCCAATAATGTGTAAAAGATGCCCATTACAAAAGGTGAAGTTCGTCTCATAAGTTAAAAGCCCCCAATAAATGTCTGTTGCAGCTTCTCAGCTTGCTTCATGATTCTTTCTATATCATCTGCAAAAATTGTCTGAACCACGACAACAAAAGTATTCATCGCTACATGGGCAAAAATCGGTACGATAATTCGCTTTGTTTGTACATAGAGGAATGCAAAGGTAAAGCCCATTGCCGTATAAATGAGGATATGAGTAAAGTCCATATGCACAACAGCGAAAATTAACGAACTAATTAAGCCTGAGATGAAAAAGTTAAATTTTTTATATAATGATCCAAAAATAATTTGTCGGAAGATAATTTCTTCAAGAATTGGACCAATTATCGATACTACGATTACAAGCAATGGTAAAGATTTTACCAAGGTCAAAATTTCTTGGGTGTTTTCAGAACCGGGCTCAATACCAAACAGATGAATTTCAATGTTTGCCGCAACCACTTGGGCTGTCATAGCCATAAACACACCTGCGATCGCCCATCCAATTGCCTCACCTTTAGAGGAACGTCGTAAGTTCTGATGTCTTTCCTTAATATCTTGTCTTAATAAATATAATACAATCGGAAGTGCGGCCACAAAACTAAAAACAGTCCAAAGTGAAATTATTGTATTTTGAGCAGCGGCTGGATCTAGGTCTTTTCCAACACCAAAATATAAGAGAAGCGGGATACCTAAAATTCCAGAGAACTGCATGATGATGTACGTTAAAATGACATACCAATATCGAGCTTTCATGAAAATCTCCTTTTTATAGATGGAATAATGAATCAGTACTAATTGTCCACCCTTTGTATTGTAACATATATTCATACTTATCCATTAGTATAATGCAAATCCAATTTTTCATTGAAGAAAATATATTAATGAATAACCATGGTTTATTTTTCTTGTTAGTAACATAGGATAGATAGGTGACGAAGAAAGTCGAATCTTTTTTCCAAATTCTATATCAAATGACTTGCAAAATAGGTAGAGATTATTTAATATAATAATTGTGTTAGCACTCGAGTTGTTTGAGTGCTAATAAGCAGACGAAACTAATATTTAAATTATTTGAGGAGGTCGTTTCACTTGTTAAAGCCATTAGGTGATCGCGTTGTTATTGAACTAGTTGAATCAGAGGAAAAAACTGCAAGCGGGATTGTATTACCAGATTCTGCAAAGGAAAAGCCACAAGAAGGTAAAGTAGTTGCTGCAGGTACAGGTCGTGTACTAGACAGTGGTGAAAGAGTAGCTTTAGAGGTTGCGGTTGGTGATCGCATTATCTTCTCAAAATATGCTGGTACTGAAGTGAAATACGAAGGTACTGAATACTTAATTTTACGTGAAAGCGACATTTTAGCTGTTATCGGTTAATTGAAAACAGCATTTATATCATAAGATTGTTAACTTTATTCAGCGAAATCCTGAATAAAGTTAAAAGCCTTCGGCGGATGCCACGATTTTTTAAAGGAAAATTTTTCGAGCAGTTAGATCGAAGACTAAAGGCGCCACCTCCTGTGGCAACGTCTTCATGACCCACATCGTGTGGGCCTAAAAATCGGGCGCAAATACGCCGCCAAGGTGCATTTGATTTAATTTATATTTTTGAGGAGGGCTTATAAATGGCAAAAGAAATTAAATTTAGTGAAGATGCTCGTCGCGCAATGCTTCGTGGTGTTGACGCATTAGCAAATGCTGTAAAAGTAACATTAGGGCCAAAAGGACGTAACGTGGTTCTTGAGAAAAAATTTGGTTCACCACTTATCACAAATGACGGTGTAACAATTGCAAAAGAAATCGAATTAGAAGATGCATTTGAAAACATGGGTGCTAAGCTTGTTGCTGAAGTTGCTAGCAAAACAAATGATGTTGCTGGTGACGGTACTACTACTGCAACAGTTCTTGCTCAAGCGATGATTCGCGAAGGCTTAAAGAACGTTACTGCTGGTGCAAACCCAATGGTAGTTCGTAAAGGTATTGAAAAAGCTGTTACAGTAGCTGTTCAAGAATTAAAAGCTATTTCACAACCAATTGAAGGTAAAGATTCTATCGCACAAGTTGCTGCTATTTCTTCAGATGACAAAGAAGTTGGCGAATTGATCGCTGAAGCAATGGAGCGCGTAGGTAACGACGGTGTTATTACAATCGAAGAATCTAAAGGATTCTCTACTGAACTTGAAGTAGTAGAAGGTATGCAATTTGACCGTGGATATGCTTCTCCATACATGGTAACTGACTCTGACAAAATGGAAGCAGTTCTTGAAAATCCATATGTGCTCATCACTGACAAAAAGATTTCTAGCATTCAAGAAATCCTACCAGTATTAGAGCAAGTGGTTCAACAAGGTAAGCCATTATTACTAATCGCTGAAGATGTTGAAGGTGAAGCTCTTGCAACTCTAGTCGTGAACAAGCTTCGTGGTACATTCAATGCAGTCGCTGTTAAAGCTCCTGGATTTGGTGACCGTCGTAAAGCAATGCTAGAAGATATTGCAATCCTAACTGGTGGTGAAGTAATCACTGAAGATTTAGGCTTAGACCTTAAATCTGCCGATATTACTCAATTAGGACGTGCTTCTAAGATTGTTGTAACAAAAGAAAATACGACAATCGTTGAAGGTGCTGGTGAATCTGATAAGATTGCATCTCGCGTAAACAATATCCGTGTTCAAATGGAAGAAACTACTTCTGAATTTGACAAAGAAAAGTTACAAGAGCGCCTTGCTAAATTAGCTGGTGGAGTTGCAGTTATCAAAGTTGGTGCTGCTACTGAAACTGAACTAAAAGAACGCAAGCTTCGTATTGAAGATGCTCTTAACGCAACTCGCGCAGCTGTTGAAGAAGGTATCGTTTCAGGTGGTGGTACTGCACTTGTGAACGTATATAACAAAGTAGCTGCTATTGAGTTAGCTGGAGACGAAGCAACTGGTGTGAACATCGTTCTTCGTGCACTAGAAGAGCCAGTTCGTCAAATCGCTCACAACGCTGGTCTTGAAGGATCTGTAGTTGTTGAACGCTTGAAAAACGAAGCACTTGGTGTTGGTTTCAACGCAGCAACTGGCGAGTGGGTAAACATGGTTGACGCTGGTATCGTTGACCCAACTAAGGTTACTCGTTCGGCACTTCAAAACGCAGCATCTGTATCAGCTATGTTCCTAACAACTGAAGCAGTAATTGCTGACATTAAAGAAGATGCTCCTGCAATGCCTGACATGAGCGGAATGGGTGGAATGGGCGGCATGATGTAATATCGGCCCAATATCCCTTGATTTATAGGGGTCTTGCCTTACACCCTTTTAGGGGTAACATTGAACCCTAATAAGGCTAAAAATTAGAGGTTTTCCATTAGTTCTTTGAACTTTTGGGAAGCCTCGTTTTTGTAAAGGAGTTTACTTGAAATTTTCTAATTCTTGTAGTAATATAATAGATAATTTTAATAATTGAATAAATTGGAGTTTTACTAGGGGATCCCTTGATAAGGGCTGAGAATAAAGTAGTTACTTTTAAACCCTCATAACCTGAACAGATTAGTATCTGCGTAGGGAAGTAGCGACTGTTTGTGCTTATGTGAATTTAGGCAACTATCGAACACACCACTTTCCTATGTCGGAAAGTGGTTTTTTTTGAGGGCGCAGCAAGTTAATAACTTACAAAGAAGGTGCTCCAATGAAGGGGAGAAGTAAATGAAGTTGATGGCTGTAACGGATCAGTCGCATTCTGTTCGTGAACTCGCATCGAAGATCATAAAAATAAAAAACAAAATTGATTTTGTCCAAATACGAGAAAAAACAAAAACCGTTAAAGAAATCATCATACTACTCCAATATTTGGAAGAGGGTGGTGTTGAAAAAGAAAAGATTATCTTAAATGATCGATTAGATATTGCCTTACTGATGGATATTCCAAATGTCCATTTTCCTGAAATAGGGCTTCCGGTTAAAATGGTCAAAGAACGTTTTCCTCATCTAACAGTTGGTCGGTCGGTCCATTCCTATGAAGGAGCTAAAGAAGCCGAAGCAAAAGGAGCAGATTATCTCTTATACGGACATTGCTATGAGACGAATAGTAAAAGGGGAAAGGCTCCAAATGGCATTGAACCCCTCATTGAGATGAAAAAGCATTTGAGTCTACCAATTTATGCAATCGGTGGAATTAAACTAGATAAAGTAAACGAATTACGAGAATTAAAAGCAGAAGGAATTGCAGTGATGTCAGGAATTTTTTCAGCAGAAAATCCGCTAGCTGCAGCAAGTCAATTTTATGAGGTGGTCCGTAATGAAAAACAGCTATGAAGTAGCAGTAATTGGGGGCGGTATTATTGGATCCTCGATTGCTTATTATTTAGCAAAGGAAAATATCGATGTAGCTGTGTTCGAGGAGAATCAGGTTGGGGCAAAAGCTACAAGTGCTGCGGCTGGCATGCTAGGGGCGCATTCTGAATGTGAGGGGGATGTTGATGTCTTTTTCCCTTTTGCAAGAAAAAGCCAGTTTGCTTATGGAAAGCTGAAAGATGAATTGTATGAATTAAGTGGAATTGACTTGGGTTATAGAAAGGGGGGCATTTTAAAGCTTGTATTTTCTGAGCAAGATAAACAAGGTTTAAAGGCGATTTTAGCCCAACCAACCGTTTCATGGCTAGCAACAGAAGAAGTGAAAAAATTAGAACGAGATGTTTCACCTCATCTGTTAGGCGCAGCCTATATTGAAGATGATGTAAACGTTTTACCGATTGGGGTTTGTCAAGCGTTTGCTAAAAGTGCTCAAATCCTTGGTGCCTCTATTCTAGAATCTACAAAGGTACTTACTGTTGAAAAACAAAATAATGTTTTCCTCCTTCAAACCACAAGGGGTGTTGTTGAAGCGAAGCATGTAGTCGTTGCCAGTGGAGTTTGGAGCGAGACCTTTTTTAGGCAGCTTGGGTTAGATCATCAAATGACTCCTGTAAAAGGGGAATGCATTTCGGTGATTGGTGAAAAAGCGGTTTTAAAGCATACCATTTTTCATGATAAATATTATGTTGTCCCAAGAAACAATGGAAAGCTTGTGATTGGCGCAACCATCAAGGAGAACGATTGGACTGATAAGGTTAGTCTAAATGGCATCGAAACACTTATAGCAAAGGCAAAAATGTTGCTGCCTACCATAGCAGATATGAAATTGGATTCAGCTTGGTCAGGATTGCGTCCCCAAACATTTGATCAAAATCCATTCATTGGCTACCATCCTGAAGACGAAGGAATTTTATTTGCGACAGGCCATTATCGAAATGGCATCCTGCTTGCTCCTGCAACTGGGCAAATGATTACGGATTTAATCTTGAAAAGAGAAGTGAAAAAAGACTGGGTGGAGGCTTTTAGAATTGACCGTCGTAAGCCGCTGACCGTTTAGGAGGTGATCCATACATGTCTATTATCGTAAACGGAAGACAGATTGACCTTCCAGAAACCATCCAAAATGTTCAAGGGTTGCTTTCCCATTACAATCTAGAAAATCGTATTGTTGTGGTTGAGGTCAATAAGGATATTGTGATGAAAAATAACTATGAAACTACAGGTCTTTCAAAAGGCGATGTAGTAGAAATCATACATTTTGTTGGAGGAGGATAAAACATGTTAAAAATAGCAGATCGAAGCTTCAGATCAAGACTCTTATTAGGTACTGGAAAATACCCATCATTTGAGATTCAGAAAAAAGCGGTTGAAGTATCAGAGGCTGAAATTCTAACCTTTGCGGTAAGAAGGATGAATATTTTTTCAGAGGAACAACCGAATTTTCTTGAACAACTGGATTTGACTAAATACACTTTACTTCCGAATACGGCTGGTGCAAAAACGGCTAAAGAAGCAGTTCGGATTGCGAAATTAGCGAAAGCCTCTGGATTATGTGACATGATCAAAGTCGAGGTAATTGGTGATGATCGTACTCTTTTACCGGATCCGATCGAAACGTTAAAAGCATCTGAAATGCTTTTAGCTGAAGGTTTTATTGTACTTCCGTATACTTCTGATGATGTGGTATTAGCTAAGCGTCTTGAGGATCTTGGAGTTCATGCCATCATGCCGGGGGCTTCCCCAATTGGTTCTGGAAAGGGAATTATTAATCCTCTTAACTTGAAGTTTATTATCGAACAGTCATCCATTCCAGTCATTGTTGATGCTGGAATCGGTTCACCTAAGGATGTAGCATTTGCCATGGAGCTTGGTGCGGATGCTGTATTACTTAATACAGCCGTTTCTGGTGCAAAAGATCCTGTGAAAATGGCGGAAGCAATGAAACTAGCATTGGAAGCGGGAAGACTAGGGTTCGAAGCTGGAAGAATTGAAGAAAAAGAGTACGCAGTGGCAAGTAGCCCAACTACAGGAATGGTGACATCTTGAACAATCGCTATTCTAGACAGGAATTATTTCTGGGAGCGACTGCGCAAGTAAAAATAAAAGAGGCAAGTGTCATCATAATTGGGGCAGGTGCATTAGGTTCTGCAAGCTCCGAAATGCTGACAAGAGCAGGAATTGGGCATCTAACGATTATTGACCGGGATTATGTGGAATGGAGCAATTTACAAAGGCAGCAATTGTATACGGAAGAAGATGTAAAAAATAAAATCCCAAAAGCAATTGCCGCGAAAAAACGTCTTGAACAAATTAATAGTGAAATCACAATTGAGGGGAACGTTGAGGATGTTCACGGACTGAATATTACTGAATTGATTAAAGGTCATTCAGTTGTCGTTGATGCTACGGATAATTTTGAAACAAGTTTAATCGTTAATGACTCAGCTGTAAAAATGGGGATCCCCTTTATTTTTGGTGCATGTGTGGGAAGCTATGGACTGACATTACCCATTATACCGGGAGAAACTCCGTGCTTGCACTGTCTTTTAAACCATCTGCCAATGGATGGAATGACATGTGATACCGTTGGGGTTATTAGTCCGATTGTTCAAGTCACCGCTGCTTATCAAGTGGCACAAGTGTTCCGACTCCTTTCGGGAGAATCGATATCACCAATTCTTCAATCGATAGATATTTGGAAAGGTGAAAATGCAGAAATCAATGTAACAAAGTTAAAAAATAAACTTTGTCCAACATGTGGTGACCAACCATCCTATCCTTTTTTACAGTTTGAAAATCAAATGAAGACGGATGTTCTCTGTGGAAGAGATGCCGTTCAGTTAAGACCAGGGCTCCCGCAAACATACTCATTGGAGGACTTAATAAAAAATGTAAAGCATCAGGTAACAAACCCTGTCTTAAATCCATATTTGCTTTCCTGTCAATTTGAAGATTATCGAATCGTTTTCTTTAAGGATGGTAGGGCGATCATCCACGGCATAAATGACGCGAAAACAGCACGAGCTATCTATAGCCGATTCATTCAATATTATTAGGATTCATTATAGGATTCACAATTCAGTTCGCATTTTGTTTAGTGCTAGATTTTTTGCTGCACATTCATAAAGAAGTGTAAGTACCTGAAGATTGGTAAGTTGGATAATATGTTTGATTTCTTTAGATATAGCTTGTCTGTTGTTTCTTGGAATAAGATTAAAAATGGGCTATACAAATAATCAATTAAGAATGATACTTGGATATGTGGACCAACAAAATGGCTAAGGAAGAAACACGTTTATCAAGAAATCATTATAAGGTCTTTAAGTTTTAAAGAGACTTTGCTCATGATTTTATGCCATCACCACTTAAATCTTCATTTACTAAAAGTAGTAATGACCAAAATTTTAAGATAAAATGCTAACATTTTGCTAACGCAAGTAAGTGAAAAACGGTAAATTCCCGTTAAAGATATTACAGCACGGATTTCCCAAAACCTTGATATACAGTATTTTTTGCACATATCGTTAAAGATATTACACACTCTCATCTTACGGGCGGCATGATGTAATAAACATCATAAATCCTTGATATATAGGGGTTTTTGAGTGGAATAAAGATAAATGCTCACTTTTTTCACAAAAACCATCTTATTAGAGAAGGTCTTTCATCAGTTTACTGAACTGGTGGGAGGCCTTTTCTTCCATATTGGCGGTCATATGAGCGTAAATATTTATGGTTGTATTGATGTATGTATGCCCTAAACGCTACTGAATCTTCTTTACTCCCACACCCGCTTCAATCAATAGAGATGTAGATGTATGTCTGAATGAATGAGGGGTAATGTTTTTATGAATACCTGCCTTTTTGAATAGACGTTTAGTCTAGTTTCTCAAACTTTTCTTAATTTCGGATGTCCATCATTTCGTACAAAGATAAAATTGTTATCAACATAAAAAAGCCCTTTTTGTAACTTCACTTCTTTTTGCCTGATTTCATGACGTTTCAACATTTTTACGAGCCTTTTCTCAAACTTAATTGTTCGGATGGAACCTGTGAATGGAAAATTAATATGAATAAGCAAACCAATAGATGCATTTACACCATATCAGGTCTATTTGGAGTTGGTTAATCTACAATTACAAAGGCACTTGTCCAGGGGGAAAATTTGCCTTAAGGGATAACAATGCTTGTGCAATCAACTTCTCACCTTCCTCTACTCCATGAGTTAGGAGAAGGTTAATGCTTAATTTCTGAAATATCTATGTTAGAAACTTTATTAGCTGAGTACTATCTTTTTTATGGCCATATCTTGACCAAAATTCAATCTCAAAACCTTTAAACCTTCTATGCTATCTGCTCTTTTAATCCATCTGTTACGTGTGATATGGATGTTAGAGTGTCCAAACCGCTTTTATTGGGGTAAGCGTGGAGATAGCCGGTCCCCTAACTCAATTTACCCATAAAATAGGCGTTTGAAGTTTAGTTATTGCCCAAACAGCTTTTGGAATTAAGAATATATTAGAAATAAAAGTTATGGGAAAAAAAGCCGAGTAGGAGGGAAAATGTGAAGGTCTTAATTTTAGCTGGAGGGTTTGGCACAAGAATAAGTGAAGAAACCCATTTAAAACCCAAACCTATGATAGAGATTGGTGATAAGCCAATCTTATGGCACATTATGAAATTGTACTCTAGTTATGGTTTTAACGACTTCATTATTTGTTTAGGGTATAAGAGCCATGTTATCAAAGAGTACTTTTTTAACTATTCCCTTTATAATTCCGATATTACCTTTGATCTTCAGAAAAAAAATAAAAGTATCATTCATAAAAACTCCGCTGAACCTTGGAAGGTCACCTTGGTTGATACAGGTTTAAACACATTGACAGGTGGTCGGATCAATAGAGTGCGGGACTATGTTGGAAATGAGCCTTTTATGGTGACGTATGGCGACGGAGTTAGCGATGTCAATATAAAAGACTTAGTTGAATTTCATCGCTCCCATGGGAAGTTAGCTACAGTAACCACTACACAGCCAGAGGGCAGGTTCGGAGTTTTGTCCTTGACTGCTGACCAAAAAGTAGAGAAGTTCCGGGAGAAGATACAAGGGGATAGCAGTTGGATAAATGCTGGCTTTATGGTATTGCAACCAGAAGTTTTTAACTACTTAAATAACGGCGACCAAACGGTATTTGAAAAGGAACCATTAGAGAACCTTGCCAAGGATGGACAATTAATGGCTTTTAAACATACTGGCTTTTGGTATCCGATGGACACTTTACGGGATAAGCGATATTTACAAGAGATTTGGGCTTCGGGTAAAGCTCCCTGGAAAACATGGGATAAAGATGATTAAGGAGTAAAATTTTTATTAGATTTCTCTAAGGTCCGAGGGAATTATGAGTTATTAATTATGGTTCTATTGGCTTCTTAGGAAGTAAGTTATTATTCGTCGAAAAACGGTACTGGGATTCAGTGCAATGCCACATCGAGAAAATGAAATTATAGAATCAAAATTAAAATATAGGTGGATAAAAATGAAGAAAGATAAAAACAATACAATTTTTCAGACAGATCTTCAGTATATATTTAATAAGCTTGGAAAGTCCGAAAAAGGAAAACTTAAGGATTCATCAATCTTAATAACCGGATGTGCCGGATTCTTAGGCTATTATTTAATGTCATTTTTATCCGAATATTCAGATGAAATTGGCATTAAAAAGATTATTGGAATTGATAATTTTAAACTTGGGAAACCAAAATGGATTGAGGATCTAAGTAAATCAAATTCAAAGATTGAACTTTATTCTTTTGATATTACTGAATTTTCATCATTTGAAACGAATAAAATTAATGATGTTGATTTTATTATCCACATGGCATCAATTGCCTCACCGACCTATTATAGAAAATATCCTCTTGAAACAGTTGATGCAAATGTATTAGGACTAAGAGGTTTGCTGGATTTTTATAAGAATAAAGACATTAAAGGGTTTTTATTTTTCTCCAGCAGTGAGGTTTATGGTGATCCATTACCGGATTATATTCCAACTTCCGAGGATTACAGAGGAAATGTGGCTATGATAGGACCGCGCGCATGCTATGATGAGGCAAAAAGATTTGGGGAGACACTTTGTTACCTATATGCCGAAAAATTCCATATGCCGATTTCTATTGTCAGACCATTTAATAATTATGGACCAGGTATGAGACTTAATGATAAGCGGGTACCGGCTGATTTTGCGAAAGCAATTATTGAAAACAAGAAGCTGGTCATGTATTCCGACGGTAAACCAACTCGAACGTTTTGTTATGTGACAGATGCAATCACTGGATATTTAAAGGCATTACTATATGAACCTTTTGACTACTTTAATATAGGTATTGATAAACCCGAAATTTCGATAAAAGAATTGGCTAGGATTTATAAAGAGGCAGGCTTAGCTATTTATGGGTTTAATCAATCAATCGAATTTAGAGAATCTGATGAACAGAGCTATTTAACACATAATCCATTAAGAAGATGTCCCGATATTACAAAGGCTAGAGAACTGTTAAAATATTCGCCTTCTATTTCTATTGATGAAGGTGTGCATCGCTTTCTAACCTTTTTGAAAGAAGGGGGGGGAATTCAGTGATTACCGTGATCGGCCTAGGCTTTGTTGGATTGACAACTGCTTTGGGGTTTAGCGATAAAGGGTATAGTGTTTACGGCTATGATATTGATCAAAAGAAAAAAGAGAAGTTAAGAAATGGGACTATTCCCTTTTATGAACCGTATCTTGATGAGAAATTAAATCAGCATTTAAACAAAGGTTTTACGATTGTTGATGATTTACAGGAAGCTGTAAATAATAGTAAAGTTATCTTTCTTTGTGTTGGAACCCCGAGTAAACCAGATGGGGGTGCATATTTAGGCTATATTTTGGATGCAATTAAAAGTATAGCTGCATATATAAAAAAGCCGAACTTTAAAGTGCTGGTTCTTAAATCGACCATTCCTCCATCAACGACAAGCGAAAGTATTAAACCGTATATAGAAAGTCTGGGTTTTAACGTTGGTGTTGATATTGGTTTAACTAATAATCCTGAGTTTTTAAGAGAAGGTTATGCCTGGGAAGATTTTATTAATCCAGATCGAATTGTTATTGGTCAGGAAGAAGATAAAAGCGGACAGATCGTGGAAAAAATGTATCAGTCATTTAATGCCCCTATCTATAGGGTTAGTTTAAATACGGCAGAATTTATTAAGTATTTATCTAACACTTTGCTAGCAACTCTTATTAGTTTTGCGAACGAACAGTCGTTGATCGCTAAATCCATTGGCGATATTGAAATAAAAAAATCCTTTCAAGTCTTGCATCTCGATAAAAGATGGTTTGGTGATCCAGCTAAAATGACATCCTATGTTTATCCGGGTTGTGGTTTTGGAGGCTATTGTCTTCCAAAGGATACTATGGCATTAGTTAACCAATCATTAAAGAATTCTTACTCACCAGAAATATTAAAAGGAACCTTAAGAGTAAATGAGACAATTAAAGAATTTGTTGTAAATGATGTGGCAGTAAAAGTAGAGGAGGATGAGTATATAGGAATTCTCGGTTTAGCATTCAAGGCAAATTCAAATGACGTAAGGGATACACCCGCAAAATCAATTATTGAAAGCTTAGTGCAAAAAGGATTTAAGAATATTATTGCCTATGACCCTATGGCCATTGAAGAGTTTAAAGAGGCTTATGGTCTTCCTATTGAATATTCACCTAGCTTAAAATCGTTACTTGAGAAAGTAAATCACGTTGTTATTTTAACAGAGTGGGATGAATTTCTATTAAATAAAGAATCAATAAAACAAAAGAATATTTTCGACTATCGTTATATATACGATTAATTAAGATGATGAAAAACTGCTTGATTACTCATGTATAGGGAAATTTCAATCTGAGATGCTCTTATCCATTACCGTTTTTCTAACCCTTTTTTGTAAATTGAAGTAGTGAGCAGTACTCCACACACGTTGAGTACTGTGAGTTGATAGAATTAATTAAATAAAAAGCAAATGGGTTATGTATCGTATTCACTTGACCATTATGGAATGGATTTTATACCCTGGCAATGTTTATGCCCAAGGTCTTGAACATCTGATGTAGAGCAGTTTCTATACCGGTACCGAGGGTTTGCAGCAGTGGAAAAAGAAAGCGCTCTCTGAACCTGCCTATTTTGTGGCGAAAAACGAGGATAAAGGAGATAAATGACTATGAGTAACCCTGCCAATTCGTTGATAGACTTTATCAAAACAAGATATCCGGAGTTATCCGGAGAGCATATTTACGAAAATAAACAGGGTTGGTCCAATCGAGTCTTTGTTATTGGCGACAGACTGATATTCCGTTTTCCGCGTACAGAAAAGGAAAAGACCTCAATGAAATTGGAACTGCGCATTTTGCCGAAGTTAAAAAAGGCACTGCCTGTAGATATTCCGGATTTCATCTATTCCTCCAGCGACTCCGATGAGATTAGGTATGTAGGGTACAAAATGATTCCTGGCATCCCACTCAAGGATATAAAATGTTTATCCGCTGCACAACGAACATTGATGGCAGAAAATTTGGGCCGTTTTCTTACAGCTCTTCATACGTTTCCGGCAGATTCTGATTTTCCACCTGCCGAACTGAAGCCAGAATATACAAAAATATATTGGGAAAATTTTTACGAAGGAATCAAGGAAAAAATATTTCCCGTGATTTCCTCTATGGAAAAGGCTAAAGTAGAGAGCTTATTTGAGGGCTTTATCATGAATCCTGAAAACTTCGTGTTTAAATGCAGCCTCATTCACGGAGATTTGGACTCGAAACACATCCTTCATGATCCGGTAAATAAACATCTTTCGGGTATCATTGATTTTGGATCGATGAAGGTTGGAGATCCCGCATATGATTTTACAGGTATTTATAAGTCCTATGGAAAGGATTTTTTCAAGAAGGTTCTTCAATCTTATAGAGTACCGATGGACAAAGCCTTTTATGACCGGATATGTAATTTTTATGTAAAATCCATTATGTTCGAAACTCTGCTTTATGCATTAGAGACTAAAAATGACAAAGTCATTAAGGTCTATCTTAAATATTTGCAGGATTTATAAAATTAGTGAAGTTTAAGGGACTATCAGAATGGAACTAAATCAGAAGAAAACTTGCCGCCTGATACCGAGCAATTATCTGATTTCGCCATACACTGGCAATTTTCAATGATAGAGGCACATCTTTCATCAATATTGTATTGAGACAATACAACAGAACGAGCTTGCCTCGTTATCTCTTCCAAAAACAGGTATCACAAGTATGTAAGGTTTTTAGTAATTAATAACAAATGCACGAAATGGATCTCACATTTCGTGCATTAATTTGTGATAGTAATTAATATATAAACTTTAGACTGGGATTGTATAAATGCATTTTTATAAAGTACTTTTAACACCAAACGATGATTTTATAGGGTACATTTTATTATAAAGCCAGCCTTTTTCCTTATTCAATTTGTTTCTGAGGCTTATTTTGGGGGATATATGTTAGCTTTCGGTATATTAGGTTAAATAGATAAACGTAAGAGAGGTCAATTAAAAATGGAGATAAAAGGGAATAAACACATTTAACTCCCTAATTCGCCCTCATTTATTGTAAAAAGAGAAATAGTCCTGTTCAGTTGTTGCTATATTTATAGTAATGTATAGCTTTTTCTCTGCTTAACTTTTCGAAAAATCCATAGGTGAAAGTATCATCAATGGACTTAACCCTCTTGATAGCTTTTTGAATTGCTTTTATATAGGGAATGTAAACATGATTTATAGTATCTTCGTTCACCCGAGAATAATAACATAAGTCAAACTCAAGCTCGTTTATTATTGCAAAACCGCTAAAATGATAAACAACCAGTTTTTGATTATTGATATATACCTCACTGTCACTAGCGTTAAATTCTGGGGTACTTTCATAATTTCCTTCATTCCATGGTCCTATATTGATTCCTGGGTTGTTTGATATTATAACACCTGAAAACAGCTCAGGCCATTTATTCAAATACTTTTGGTCTGTCCAAAGATCCTCCTCATGCCAATGAAAACACCATTCCAAACACTTCGTTCTCCACCATTCAAGGCATTGAAAAGCATTTGAATCTCTCTTAAAGCCAATTAACCCTGCCTGATATGTGCCTGAATCTTCAATATTTTTGGCAAGTCTTTGTTCGCAAATAAAAATGGAACCATCTCCCCATTGATTAAGGATCGATTTTGGATCTGAGTAGAAATATAAATCCCCGTCAATATACATTATGGAGTTAATAAAATTATAGTTATTCAGGAGATATAGGACAAAGGGGGATTTTAAAGTAAAACTATACTCATGTGATGTTCGAGACTTTTTTACGGAAAGAAGCTGCTCATCTTCGATACTCTCTAATGGAATAATGGTTACATTCTTTAAATTCATCCTTTTGAGGAATTGTTGAGAAATATCATCTAAGCAGCATATCCAGAGGTGAAAATTCTTTGCGTGCTTTTCTAAGGAGTCGTGTAGAGCTAGACCCTTTAATAAATACTCTTTTCCAATAATAGTGCAAAAATGATAGAATTCCATACTTGTATTCAATCCTCCTACCTATTTGAACTTAATCATTAGACCTTTTAATACTTTTATCTCTCCACATCCAAAGGAAATTGAATGCGTCTTTCTCACGTTTGAATCCTATTAAGCTTGTCAGATTGACTCCATACTCTTGTTGAGTATCCTGATCCATTTCGTTCTTCCAAATGAAAACAGGATTTTCCTTCCACTTACTGAATGCATTTGTCACATTAGAATTAAAACGAGCGTTCGGATCAACATATATCATATAGCGGATATTATAGTTGTTCTTTAAAATGTAAAATATCAATGGTGCTTTTAAAGTTCTACAGTATTCAGATGCATTGCGAGTATTCTTGACATTTAAAAGTTCCTGATCCTCAATATTCTTAATATCTATTAGAATTACATTTTCTAATTCCATATTAACCAGTGTATTATAGGTGATATCATCCAAGCAGCATATCCAGAGACGAAATTCGTTTGCATGCATTCTTAGAGAATTGTAAAATTCCAAGCCTTCAGACAAGTCTTTCTCACTGATGATTATACAGTAGTTATATTTGTCCTCGTATCCATCTACATTACTCGCCAGATTGAAATAATTTTTAATGATTCTACCGTTTGGAGTCTGTTTATAATAAAAATCCTTATCAATATTAGAAATGATATCCATTACCTCATTACACGCTTGGATATAAGGAACAAATATCCATTGTATAATCTGATCAGTGGGGAAATGGCCATGCGCACATAAATCAAACTCATTTCCATTAAAATATTTGAATCCATAGTAATGGAATAATAGTAGTTTATCTCCATTGATATATAGATTTTCATCTTCTTTGGTAACCGTATTTTGAGATAAAATAAACAGATTGGCGTTAATTCCAAGGTTCCCTGCAACACCAACATTATCAAACCTTGTTACCCAATCATTTACGTACATCTGGTCGCTCCATCTGCCATTTTCAGGTTTATCAAAGCACCAGTCAATCAATTTTTCTCTAAACCATTGGAGGCATCGAAGCGCATTTTGATCTCTTTTGAATCCCATAAAACCAGTATTGTAAACTCCATATATCTTACTTAACCATTCATATTCTCCTTTATATTGCTCTTCTGTTAGAAATACGGAGTAATTGCCCCACTCATCAAATATGGGTTGGGGATCTGAGAGAAAGGCTGTATCACCGTCCAACCATATAATATGGTCCAGCTCAGAAAAGTGATTTAATAGGTATAACAATATCGATGCCTTACTCGTCCAAATATATTCTTTATCATTGCGTGTACTTTTTATATTTGCCAATTCCCAATCATCATTTTCTACATCTTTCATACTTATCAGTGTTACGTTACTCAGTTCCATTTTTTCCAATAAGTATTTCACTTCATCCTGAGCACATATAATAAAGAAATGAAAGTCCTTATCATGTTTTTGTAGTGAATTATATAAGACCAGTCCCTTGTAAATATAATCCTTACTATAGGTTGAACAGTAGTAGTGTGTCAAAACCTTAACACCCCTTAATAGCGTAAGTATAGTACTTATTTAACATAAGTAATATTTCTTCCTAAATGCAGCCCTTGGTTATTAGTGCATCAAGAAGTAATGATTTCTTCTTAAAACACTCTAGTTTTTAACTAAACCTTCACCTTTGTATCAGTTAACTAATTTAGAATATGTTGTTGGAGAAAAAATGTTACGACAATACCCATGTACAATCATAAGTTTTAATAGGGGCCCGTTTTTTGGAAATTCCATTAGCATTTTGCCTTTATACACATAGTATTAATTGACAATATGAAAACACATCGATAATGATCAACCAATCTTTGAAAATAAACCATTAAGAAAACTATTGCGGGATAATCAATTGACAGTTTATCAACATGAGGGGTTTTGGCAATGTATTGAAACAATGAAAAATTTTCAAATAATCAATGAACAATGGGCTAATATAGGTCATGGGTTAAATTGTAAAGAAGTGGAGATGTGTACTGTGACAGGTGCTTTTACCAATAAAAGAGTGTTAATTACCGGAGCTAGCGGATTTATAGGATCCCACCTCGTTAGAAGAATGGTTGAGGAAAATGCTGAAGTAAATATTATAGTAAGAGAAGGATCCGATTTATGGCGGATTGAGAGTCATTTAAAAGACATTAAAATTCATCGGGCTGATTTAAGGGACTCTGAAAAAATAGATGTCTATATCAGAAAAATAAAACCTGATTATGTTTTTCATATGGCGGCTTACGGTGTTGATTCAAGACAAAAAGATTATTTTATTGCTGCTAATACTAATATCATAGGCACAATGAACATGATAAATACTTTGATTTCTGTTGGATGTAAAAAGTTCTTAAATATCGGTACGTGTATGGAGTATGGAGATAAAAAAGAAATAATTAAAGAAAATACTCACTTAGAACCATTCAATATTTATGGAAGTACTAAAGCTGCTAGTACAATTTTGGCACACCAAATTGCTGGAGAAAACAATATTGATATCGTTACTTTAAGGGCTTATGGGGTTTATGGAGAAAATGAAGGAAATCATAAGTTTTTCCCCCATATTATCTTATCAATTCTAAATAATAAAGATGTTGATTTAACAGGTTGTGAGCAATACAGAGATTATTGTTATATAGAGAATCTCATCGATGGTTTTGCTTTGGCTGCTCAAAATGATGCGGTAAAAAACGAGATATTTAATATAGGTACTGGAATAATCCATCCTTTAAAATACTATGTTGACAAAGTTTTTGAAAAAATGGAAACTGTTAAGAAACCTAATTATGGAGCTGTCCCCTACAGGTCAGGAGAAGTATGGAAGCCCCACCCTGATATAAGTAAAATACAAAAATTATTAGGATGGACGCCTAAAATAGGTTTTGATGAAGGTCTGGATAGAACAATACAGTGGTATGAAAGAAACAAAGAAAAATATATGTAAAATATGACCTCGGAAGAAATAAAAATACTGAAAGCTTTTTATCCCTCCCACAAGTGAAATTTATGAGGACCCAACCACTGAAACATTCTCACATTAGAAAAATATAACGACGATATATCCTATATGGGACAACGAGCTTGTCGTGATGAAGAAACATTATGGCATGGTTCATCAATATTCCTCCATAAGGTTATAGTTAGTTGATGGAAATATCCATTGTACTAGATGGTCGGTCGCAGAATGCTGAATAAAATGGCACTAGCAGAAGCTTGCGTGGGATATCTTGGGTAGGTTTAGCTTTGCTCCTACAAATTTTTTCGGAAAGAAGTGATTTTTATGGGGAGATTAGGTGAATTTATCAACATTGATCCGTATCAAGATAAAAGAGGCATGCTAAAAAAAATAATCAAGAAAAGTCAGCTACCGGATAGTAGTGAAGTTGGGGAAGTATATTTACTTTACTCAAACCAAAATAGTGTTAGAGGAAATCATTATCACAAAAATACCTTTGAGTATTTCACGGTTATCAGTGGTAAAGCAAAGGTGGCTTTGAAGGATTTGTCTCAAGGGGTACGTGAGGAGTTTTATATGTCTGCCGATGACAACGTTGTACTAAAGATACCTCCCTATATAGTACACGCTTTTAACAACGAATACATTGATCCATTGATTATTCTTGCTGTGTCATCAAAAGAGTACAGTGAATCTGATACTGACACATATATTGAGGAAATTCTTTAACTATAAGTAAATGAATTAAATTTTAGGCTACTTTGGTAATAAAAAATAACTAACTATTCTAAATGATTTACATTAGAACAATCCATACTTAATAAAGCATTCCATGGTGAAATGGGAACGAATGATCCTACAGAAGAAAGTGCAATTGAATTATTAAAAGAGTGTTTTAAGAACAATAGTGATATTTAATTTTTTTGACTACAATCTGACCACGAAACATATAAAACGGATTTTATTTAAGTTTATACTACATTAAAAAAGCCCGATAAATCAGGCTTTCAATACATCATTTTATTTCTTAGTTTCTTCATATTTAACATATAAATAAAAGAACGTAAAAAATACGGTTTAAAAATAGTTTGTTTGGAGCAGGGTAAGGAAAAAGTCCTTACCCACTGCTCATAAAATTGCTCATCGTCATTTTCTATTCTATTTTAGGACATTTTAAATGCAGTCTAAAAATCCCATTAAATCAATGATTCTATCAATCTATTTTCTTCTATTTTATTACTTGATGAATGGGCTTCATGATGTAATAAAACGCCTGTGAATGTAGATTTATCAAGGGTTGAAGGTTTTTTATTCTCTCCGAACCCTTAAAAATCACATTTTACTCACATTTATTTTGAAATTCCTAATTGGAGGTTGTTTCCAAGGGTCTGATGATCCTTTGTGAAGCATCCTCTTTCATTTTTTTCGTAACATGTTTGCAGACTCTAAATAGAGTAAATAAAATCTTCTGACCAACGTTCGGATAATTCTGTACAGTGTGATTTAAATAATAACGAGTTCGGTATTCATGTAAGTGCCCTTAAAGATTCATAGGGACATACATTAAAATTGCTTATACTTTTCTTTTGCTATATTCAGGAATGTAAGGGCTGGAGCAGACAAGGATTCCCCTTTTTTATAACTGACCACTACATGATTCTTGATAAACCGGGTTTCCTAAAGTGTAGTAAATAGAATCAGTAATTATATTATCCCGGGTAACCGTACTCTCTGGAATAATTGTTAAACCAACGCCTCTATTTGCTAAACGGAATGCACTTTCGATATTCTTCGTTTCGATTACAATATTAGGATTAATGGAGTATTCTTTAAATATTTCATCTGTGAGTCTTCTTAAACCAAGCCCTTTTTTTAGTAAATTAAATTTTTCCCCGTCCAAAAGATGGGGATTAAATGGAATGTGGGCAATAGGTTTCTTATCAGGATTATAATAGTTATGGATAGGGGGAATAACAAGAAATAGTTTTTCTTCATAAAGGATTTCACAGACAACTTCTTGATTAAATATAGGAAGCATGTTTAAACAAATATCAATTTTTCCCTTTAAAAGCAATGATTCCATATCATTCGCAGATTCCTCAACCAGCTCGATTTCAATCCCAGGGTAATTCAAAATGAATTCAGGCACGATATTATAGAGGGTATGTTAACCTAATATTGGGTTTATGCCAAGCTTTAGTTGTCCTTTTTTAATATTGAAGATATAAAAGAAGTCCCAAGCCAGATTTTAGGACCAATGCTCTTACAGCAATATGCCAATCGAATTGAAGAAGGTTTCTTTTAAAAAGTAACAATTACTATTGGTTTTTGCTGTTTTCATGTTGTATGTTCCTCCTGAAGTTTTATTTTGTTTCGGTCGTTTATCCACCGGCAGAAAGAAACATAACCATTCCATGGATAAAAACAATAGATAAAAATTGGAGGGAAAAATAAATAGGCTCGATGATTAGTAACAGAGACCTAAAAGAAAACATAACTTGTTAAAGAGAGTACACTTCGTAACTAATGATTTCGTTTACACAGAACTGGCATTGACTTTTCCACTCTTTATTCATGTTTAACCAAAATAATTACAATGGGGAGGAAAGAAATAAAATGTTACAAAATGAGCTACAAGGGTTGGCAATCGACCCTTACCAAGTTGGTCAGTTAGTTCCTCTGGATCATCAAAGCCAAGACCTGCATACGATGAGCAGGCTTTGTGGAGGCTGTGGCTTCCGATGTGGCGG
>NZ_JBALOX010000019.1:32781-70350 GCF_036965165.1 Bacillus sp. JJ1521
TTGGCTTCGGTTTGAGCTGTTTCGGTTTCGGTTTTATTTAATTCTTTTGGCAGTTTTAGCTGTTTGGAGCCGGGTAATTTCCTAAAGAAAAAATTAATTTTGTAAATCAAAAATGCCCTTGCGTAATTTGTCGCAGGGGCACTTCTTTATTGGTTATCATATTGGACAAAGGATCGTGCATAACCTAATAATGCATATTTATATGCTTATGAATAAGGAGGGGCTGTATGACAAAACTAGACTCGTCCTCACGTCTGAAGGTCAAAAGGGATACTTTTTTTCTTCCAGATTCACATGGCGGTGTGTATTTTAGAAACAACTTAAGCACCTTACGAATGGAAGGTAATACAATCTATCAGTGGATTGAAAAAATAATTCCCTCGTTCAATGGAGAGCTTACATTGGGAGAATTAACAGTGGGATTAACTGCCCCTTATCGGGATAGGGTGTACGAAATAGGAGAAATGTTGTACACCAACGGTTTTGTACGGGATCTAAGCAAAGAGGCTCCTCATCAATTAAATCGAAGCGTTCTTGAAAAGTATGCTACACAAATCGAATTTATAGAGAATTTTATGGAATCTGGTGCGTACCATTTTCAAGAATATCGTCAGGCGAAAGTTCTGGCTGTTGGCTCTGGTCCCTTTATGGTTTCATTGGTTTCCGCGTTAATCGAATCAGGTCTTCCCAAAATAAATGTTATGGTTACAGATTCCATTCCTACCAATTGGCAGAGGCTAAATGAACTGGTGCAAAAGGCATGTAAGACCGATTCTGAAGTCGAGATAAAGAATGTACCCTTTCATAAAGACGCGGGGAGCAGTTTCTGGAGAGAAGCAATTCAGCCCTATGATTGCATTCTATACGTCTCGCAGGATGGCAATATAAATGAACTAAGGGATGTTAATCTGGTTTGCAAACAAGAAAAGAAGGCATTTATGCCATCCATCTATTTAGACCAGGTGGGGCTATCTGGTCCATTTGATCAAACGGATACAGATGGATGCTGGGAGTCCGCTTGGCGCAGAATCCATCACTCTGCACTAAAAAAAGATCAACCGCCTCAATCCTTCTCTTCAACAGCGGGATCGATTCTGGCAAATGTTTCAGTATTCGAATTTTTCAAAAGAGCTACAGGGATTGCAGATTCCAATGAGAGTCATCAAATTTACATGCTTGATCTTGAAACCCTCGAAGGAGACTGGCTTTACTTCATCCCACATCCATTGGGTACGTCTACACGTGATACTCTAAGACAGGTGGAAGATTTTGATTTACGCCTTGAACAGGAAACGGACCGAAATGAACAATCGAGTGACCTCTTAGAGTATTTCAGTCGATTAACGTCAGAAGAAATAGGAATTTTCCATACCTGGGAGGAACGAAATTTACCCCAACTTCCACTTGCACAGTGCTATGTTCAAGCCGTTAACCCCCTTTCAGAGGGACCCGCAGAGCTACTTCCTGAAGTTGTCTGTGCGGGACTAACACATGAGGAAGCAAAAAAAGAGGCCGGGCTGACGGGCATTGAAATGTATGTTTCACAAATGATAAATTTGCACGATGTGGGTTACAAACATCAGAAGAATAAGGTAGGTGTGAACATACCTGAGGAATTTATAGGCATCGGTGCTGGGGAAACAATCGCAGAGTCTGTTTGTAGAGGCCTTCAAGTATATTTAGGTGAAGAATTGAAAAAGAGAAAGGTCGATCAGCAGAGTACGGTTTATGGTATTAAGTTGGGAGCCATAGAAGATAAGAGATGCAGATTTTATTTTAATGCCCTGACCACCTTAAATGGTGTTCCAACAATTGGTTTCAAAGAGGATGTACTAGGCTTTCCTGTAGCATATGTAAGGTCGAATGGCTGTTTGTACAAAAGTGCAGGTTTAAATACAACATTGGCATTACGTAATGCATTGGAACAAGCGCTTTTGGAATCTCAAAACCAAGTAAATTCTACAGTAAAGCAAGAGATGGAGTCAGAGGTTTTTCTAGAAAAAAACGAAAGCAAACTTGATATCCCATCTTGTGATGAAATTACGTCTCGGGAGCTATTACAATCGTCTATTCATGTATTAAACCGGAACCGCATGCGGTTAGTAATCTATGACTTTGCCTTTGAGCCTTTTTTAAAGCAAGAGCTGGCAGGGGTGTTTGGAGTTCAGGTTCAAGAGGGGGGATCCTAATGGCTGCTTATATACTTATAGATGGTGAGGGTCTATTAGCGGAATATGTCTATGATCAATTATCCCCAAACTATATTGTTAGGCGCCAAAGCATTCTTGAAGAGGTTCCCGAAAATACAGAATTAGTTCTTGTTCTGCACGATACCTGGAAACCACACGTTCATCAAAAAGCTGAAGAGAGGTTAAGGGCCCTAGGTATTCCATGGCTTCGAGGTTTCGTTTCGTTTGGTGAGGGAATCATTGGTCCATTTGTACGACCTGATGTACCGGGATGTTCTCAGTGTGCTGACATACGACTTATGTTAGCTGGACCTGATCGCCAAGAAATGTTGGGTCTTCGGATGAAAATGGCAGCAAGAGAAGGTTTACTCCGTGATGCATGGGTATCACGAACCGGACTATCGCAAATGGCGATCTTGATTAGTAACGAAGTGATGAAGATTCTTCAAGGAGAACAAAGCTGCTTAGGAGAACGGGTGTTCATTACAAATCTGAAAATGTTAACGATCTCCAGCCACTTTTTCTTGCCAGATTCGTTGTGCCCTATATGCAGTCTAATACCTAAAGACACATCTGAATTGGCTTACATTAAGTTAGAACCTAGCCCTAAATTGAATCCTGCTGGTTACCGATGCCGTTCGATGGATGAATTAAAAAACGTGCTAGTCAAAGATTATCTGGATGATCGTACTGGTATCATGAATGGGAAAATGCAGGATTTCAGGCTGCCGTTCGCTGACGTTTTAGTGAACATGCCGTTGTTTGTCGGGGACGAGGGAGTAGCAGGTAGATCTAATTCTTATGAAATGAGTGAGCTAACTGCTATTTTAGAGGGTTTGGAGAGGTATTGCGGAATCGAACCTCGAGGCAAAAGGAAGGTAATTCGTGATAGCTATCACAATTTGGCGGATAAAGCATTAAATCCTGCAAGGGTAGGTTTGCATGAGGAGGAACAGTATGCAAAGCCACAATTTCCATTTAAACCATTTCATCCTGATCAACCAATGAATTGGGTCTGGGGATATTCATTTTTACAAGAACGCCCTATTCTGGTTCCGGAGTTACTGGCCTATTACAGTTTGGGATATGAAGAAGGATTTGTTTATGAGACTTCCAACGGCTGTGCATTAGGAGGGAGTTTAGAGGAGGCCATTTTCCATGCCATTATGGAGGTCGTTGAGCGAGACTCATTCTTATTAACCTGGTATGCACAACTCCCACTTCCCCGCCTTGACCTTAGTTCTGCGAACGATAAAGAATTGCAGTTGATGGTTAGCCGGATTCGTGAAGTCACTGGGTATGACCTGCTTTTTTACAATGCGACAATGGAACATGAGATTCCGTGCGTTTGGGCAGTGGCAAAAAATAGAAAATCCAAGGGTGCAAACCTCATTTGTGCAGCAGGAGCTAATCCTGATCCTGTAAAGGCAGTAAAAAGTGCGATATACGAGCTTGCAGGAATGATGATTAGGCATGACGAAATCTTAGACAAAAATCGACAGAAATATGAAGAAATGTTACAGAATCCGTTCGCTGTACGTACCATGGAGGACCATGGCATGCTTTACGGGCTGAAAGAAGCAGAGGAGAATTTAAGTTTTTTATTGGATGAAAATCGTCCTTTACGTACATTTGATGAGGAATTTAAATGTCCGTTGGTGAATGCTGATTTGAAGGATGATGTTGAGGATATTCTAAATAAGTTTCGAAGGTTAGACCTGGAAGTCATTGTGGTTGACCAAACATCACCTATAACCAAAAGGAACAGCTTATTTTGTGTAAAGGTATTGATTCCTGGAATGCTGCCAATGACATTTGGACATCACCTTACACGTATAAGAGGTCTTGACCGGGTACTCAACGTACCTGTAAAACTCGGGTTTAAAAAGCAACCGTTAACATATGAACAGTTAAATCCATATCCCCATCCATTTCCATAACTGCAAGAGTAGGAGGGTTTCAGGTTGGAACTAGATACATTCCTATACAATCTGCATTTTGACACTGATAAACTTCTTACGTCGGATTGGCAACCGGATTGGGAAGACGCACCACTTCCCTATAAACTGTACCGTGGCTTACCAGAGATTCCACTTACCGCAGATGTACCGTTAACCCTCAAAGGGAGAGAAGTTAATTCAATACCAAGCCTAGAGGAGTTTGGTCATTACTTATGGTATGTATATGGTCTTACTCGATACTCTCAAGTTCCTTTCATTGAGGGCACCGAGGAAAAACCTACTGTAAGCTACGCCCAGTTGTTTCGCAGATTTGTTCCTTCTGGTGGAGCGTTGTATCCCAATGAATTATATGTGTACTTAAAGTTGGAGGATGTACCAGAGGGAGTTTACCACTACGATGTTGCACACCATCGCCTTTTATTGCTTCGAGAAGGCAACTACGATTCCTATCTATCCAGAAGTCTTGGAAATCGTTATAATCTTTCAGATTGTTTTTGCATTGTTTTTGTATCGACGGTTTTTTGGAAAAATTTTTACAAATACAATAATTTCTCTTACAGGTTACAAGGGTTAGATGCAGGCGTGCTAATTGGGCAATCGTTGGAAGTGGCGGATAGGATGGGGTTCTCAACACGGGTATGTTACCAATTTCTAGATCGTTCGATCAATCATTTGCTTGGGCTATCTGAACAGGATGAAAGTGTAAATGCTGTGATCCCATTATCTATTTCTAATGTTGACCAATTTAAATTAGAAAAAAATATTTCTGCAACGGAATTGTCAAGGGAAGTTCCGCTGCTCAAGCATGTAACATATAACCGTTCAAAGAGAGTCATTGATTACCCAGTACTGAAAGAGATTAATGAAGCCTCGATGTTGGAAGCAACACATTCATTTGTGAACATAAAAAAAGATGATCCTCATAGAAATGCATTAGGTACAGAGTTAATCATACTGCCATTTACGGAGGCAATGTCATACGATTTAGCATCCGTCTGCAGAGAGAGGCATTCTCCTGATATTGATTTTATGATAGGGAAGGTCAGTCAAACAACAGTATCCACTTTGTTTAATGAGACTTTATCATTTTCATATCAAAAAGACCTTGACAATACCCAGGGGAATCATGATACAGGTTTAAATTTGTATGGCACTTTTTATAACGTGGAAGGTGTTAAAGATGGTGCTTACGCATATGACAAAGGGGCACATGCACTTCGGAGAATATCTAAGGGGGATTTCCGGGAGTATATGCAAAATTGTTTAACAACGCCTATTGTAAATCTGTTTCAAGTTCCACTCTGTTTGCATGTTGTTGGAGACAAGGACCACTACAAAAAGGAACTGGGCTATAGAGGATACAGAATTCAACAGATGGAAGCAGGTATACTCGTTCAAAGGCTACTTTTGACAGCGTGTGCCCTAGAGTTGGGGGGACACCCATTATTAGGATTCGACTCGAACCAAAGTGATGAACTTTACGGAGTAAATTCGATAGGAAAAACAAGCCTTATCCAAATCCCTGTCGGTCCATATCATCCTCGCGTCTGGTTAAAAGGAAATTTGAATAGCTAAGATAGACAGGAGAAATGAGATTTTTTGGAATTAAATCAAGTGAATTTGAAGACTTTAAGGATTGGACTGGTGAAAATAAGGAGATTATCCATTTCCTAGTTCAATTAGGAGCCGACTTTTTTAATGTTTTGTTGAATAATAATGCGTAATAATTGTAAACATTAGATTTTAAAAAGTATATGAAGGTGAACGTAGCTACATCCATAATGAACTTGATTTCTACAATCAATACACCAGTCATGTAGAGTGTGTGAACAACTGTTTCAGAATATCTGCTTGAAATTGCTAACATTTTGCTAACGCAATCTCATGAAAAACGGTAAAATATCGTTAAAGATGTTACATCTCAGATTTCTTAAAAAACTGATAACCCGTACTTTTCATACTCATCGTTAACGATATTACACACTCTCATCTTACGGGCGGCATGATGTAAGAGAAACTCTAAACCCTTGTTGTTCATGGGTTAGAGAGAATTTCATAAAATCGAGGTCATTTTATTGACCGCAAGTACCAGTAAAATGATCTTAGTCCAAAAGACTTTTCATCAAATCACTAAATTGATGAAAAGTCTTTTTTTCTGCTCCTATAGTTAGATGACCTTACATTTTTCCACCTCTTTGGAATGTGAGAGGGGCTTGGTTAATGGAAATACAAACGAAAGTGAATTGGAACTTTACGAATCTCCTTGGATTTATATACTAACTGCAAATGTAAACGCATAAAGTTTGTATTAATATAATAACATTGCTAATGGCAAGTTATTGATGTCATTATGATCAAATCAATTTAGGTATAGGGGGGAATTTATGTTTAAATACTTTTCTTTTATAAAAAAACAAAAAGAAAAACAAATAAACCCTCTGTTATTAACAAAATTAGATCGAATTATTGAGTTATTAGAACAGAAAGAAAAAGGAAATGAAGCAAAATCAATTCAGATAGATCATGTTCAAATTGATCACTTGGAAAACCTTACTTTTCAGCTAGATAATCTTGATATTGACGAGTTAAGCGGAAAGTTGATGATAGGAAACAACATTATGAGTAAAGGGGATTTGTCTGAATCACTCGATCTAAAAGTTAATAGTAATTTGTTGAAAAAAGAATCTTTATCAGAAACATCCGCCCCCCAAGAAAAGATAGAGAAAACCTCTAAAGGTTATCGCTTCCGAAACGATCTTTAGATGAATGATTTGCAAACTTCAATGATCGTCACATAGGTTCGTCATGTTCAATGTTTGTAATTTTAATGTCTCGGTCATCAATAATTCCATCCACTCCATCCTGGTCATCTACGTAATTTACATTATGTTTAATCTGATTTTCATGACCATATAGATTACCTATCGAATAATTTAATTTGGTATTAGCGTCTATTCCATTTATATGTCCTTTTCCAATACTCAAGGAGTTATTATTCGTCATTGCATTAACATTTACACTTTCAAGGGTAAGATTTGTTGTGTGATTATCGTTTGGTTGTTCAACGTGGAGATTTATGTCACGGTCATCAATCGGGGTATCTACAATATCAGGATCATTTAAAATTAACGTATTGTGAAGGAGCAGATTAGACCGACCACTAATACTTCCAATCACCCGATTCTCTTTTCCATGGGCACTCCAGCCGATTGCTGAGTTCTGCTCTCCAATAAATATTCCTGATTCCCTTTGCATCGTTTGTACATGTATATCGCCGGTAAAGTTTATATGTTTTGATCTTATCATCTTAGGTTCACCACGTTTGATCAATTTTCTTATTCGTATATTGTACTGTATGTTTAAGGAATTAGAATGTTGATATGGTCCGAAAAAAAGAGAGTGACATTCCACTATAAATTTGAATATCTTACATAAGAAAAGTGGGCAATAGCCGTTATACGATTCAAATGGCTGCCGTGTAATAAGAATCTAATTAACTTTCAAGCAAAAGGAGAAACGGATAAAATGCTCAAATTAAAGCTAGGGGACATAACAGTAACGAGTCTCGGTGATTCTTCAGGTTTTTTTATAGGGGAAACGAATACACATAAAAATTTTCGTTCAAATAAAGTGATTACAGAAATCGTTGGAGACTTATCCGGAAATGAAAATACAGTAATAAACAACGAATGGATTAAAGATATTTTAGAATGGGAGGAGGAATAAATTCATGGAATCAGCTATTTTATCTCCAACTTTCCAGATTGGAACGATAAAAATTGGCGTAATTGAAAGTGCCTCGTGCTTTACAATCGGTAATAACTTTATTGAAGACTTTCAAAATAGTAAACAGCATAACCAGGGACTTGGAAATATTCATGGTGATAAAAATAACCTTGCTCATATGAAAGCATCGCTGTCTAAATACGAGCAAAGTCCAACATCAAAAAAACAACAAGAACAAGAGAATAACCAAAACCTTCATAACCATACAAAAAAACAACAAACCCTTGGTTAATAAAAGGGTTTGTTGTTTTTTAGAATTGACGAATAAATCTATATTTAAAACAACTTAGACATTTCCTCCAAAATTAGGTTTAATATCCTGATCAAAGATGACTCCGTCCATTCCTTCGAAGCTATCTGCAATAGTATTAAGATTTCCAATTGTGGCGTTGCCGATACCATACATACCACCAAGGTTTAGATTTTGTTTTCTGTTGGCATCCATACCATTAACGACTAATTCACCAACTTGCACGACTGCATTTGGTTGGGGAGAATTGACATTGAATACTCCTAAATTGATGACTGAAGGCACATTTTTTTCCTCCCATTCAGTTCTACTTTTTAATCCATCTTATGTAAGGATAAATACTTTGTGACGGTCCCTAGTATCACAGATCACGTAATAAGAATTCATATCAGGTAAAGCTCTGGCGAAAAATGACATCATTTGGCTCAATATATCACTGGGTTTAGCTCAACCGTTTCGTTGATTAACTTTCGTTTGTTTAATGAGGTGCCATCAAACTCATAAACCATAGATTCACCTCTTTGAAACTCAATGTCATCTTAGCCAAGGTGGAGCAGGGTGGTTTGCGCACCGATGGTCGACGTATACGATTTAGGCATTGATTTATGCTTCCTGTTAATTAAATGATACTGACATCCAAAATCTAGATGAAATATTACCTAAGAAGTTGCTGAAGTTTGGTAAACTTGGATAATACATGATTATAAAACTCAAGACCAATCGTTGACCAACTAAGGTTACTCGTTCTGCACTTCATAACGCAGCATCTGTATCAGCTACGTTCCTAACAACTGAGGCAGTAATTGCTGACATTAAGAAGATGCTCATGCAATGCCTGACATGAGCGGCATGATGTAATCATGTCCTTCAGCCCTTGATTTATAAGGGTTTTTGAGTAAGATGAGAGTGGAATGCTAACATTGAGGTTTTAGTCGAGGCTTCTTTTTTATTTGAGTTTCTATAAATAATAAGAGAGCTTCTTATTAGTAAAAGCTCTCAAATATTTATACATTAACATGTAATTAGATCAAGATACTAATCTTAGACCGATTACTGCAACTACTACCAGTGCAATAAAGAAAATACGTAATTTATCTTTGGACTCTCCGTAGTACATCATTCCTACGATAGCACTACCGACAGTTCCAATTCCTGTCCAAACTGCATAAGCGACACCTAAAGGAATGGTCAACATCGCAAGACTAAGAAAGGAAAAACTAAAAATAAAACCAATCAATATTATAAGGAATCCTTTTAGTTTCTGACCTTTCGTCATAATCTGCATACCAGTCACACCAACAATTTCAAGAATACCTGCGATAATTAAGAATATCCAACTCATCCTTCATGGCTCCCTTCTGCACCTTGCTTACCAGTGACAAGCTTTAACCCGAGCACTCCCACAAGTAGTAAGACAAGAAAGAAGAGCATAGCCCAATTAAAAGGTGAATGAAAGATCAAGATATCAACTAACACTGTTCCAACTGTACCTAATGCTACAAAAACGGCGTATACTGTACTTGTAGGTAAAGTGGTAGCAGCTCTGATAAGTAGTACAAAGCTAACAGCAACTCCTATAACAGTAAGAATCCATTCTAAAGGTGAGTTGGCATGTTTTAAACCTGTTGCCCAACCAACTTCAAAGATGGCTGCAACGATGACTAAAATCCACATATTTGTTCACACACCTTTTTTATATTATAATTAACTAACGGTAGTTAGTATAACTCGAATTTAGTATATTTTCAACTACTTTTTTTGGAAGGATGAAGGAATTGAGTACGAAAGATCAAATAATTGAAGCAGCTAAGCGGTCCTTCGCTCAGCATGGCTATGAAGGCACAACGTTATCGCAAATCGCAAAAGAAGTAGGTATTCAAAAGCCCTCGATATACAATCACTTTAATAGTAAAAATGAGTTGTACTTATACGTAGCAAATATGGTTATGGACGATTTACTTGTGAGAATGCATGATACATATGAGCAAAATAGAAATGAGGATTTAGAAACTAGGCTTTATTTATTATTTAAAAATAGCTGTAATTTTATCCTTAATAAACAAGAAGGTATGATGTATGTACGCTTCTTATTATTTCCACCTGTAGAATTGATGGAAGAAGCTAAAGCTATTGTAGAACGAGGAGATCATGAAATAGGCGATATTATAAACAAATACTATACAGAAGGAATTGAAGCAGGGAATTTAAGAGATATATCTGAACAAACGTTTAAAACGGCTTTCTTTTTCTTATTAGATGGATTATTTACGGAAAGCTTTATTTATGATGACTTTCTAAATCGTTTTGAAGATGCATGGACTGTATTTTGGTATGGGTTATCAAAATAAAAATGTTACGGTAACAAATGATAATTGTTCAAGGACAAAGTTTGAAAAAGACGGCTAGCATTTTTTAATAGCTGTCTTTTTCTTTTTTGTATTGGTTACGTCAAAGATATAATGCACTTATTATACAAATCTCTAACAGGCTTTCTAAAATATTTATTTTGTAAGGTGAGGAGTGATTCATAAAGATTAATAATAATAATTGCCGAAACACACATGAATTAATTGCTAGAAAAGTCTACATATTCAATTCCTCGCCAAATAGACTAGTTTTGTGAAGTAGTCATGTAAATAATTTTATCAATAGCAAAAACCACTTCCTATAGAAAATTAGGGAGTGGTTTTTTATGTTGTTAGAAAATCCCTCCTAACATATACAGATTTTATTTTTAATCTGATATCAATACATCAAAAGTAAACGAAATGTTCAGAAAAATATATAAAAAAGATGTTTGTTTGTTATATAATTTATACATGCTTATTGAACGAAAGTTAGAGGGTATAAAATAAATATTAGAGAGGAATAAAACCATGAAATATTTTGCGGCAATATCTACGATGTTAGATATGAATAAAAATAATCAATTACGTGATGCACACCTTGATTATTTAAATAGGCTAGCGAAGGAAAATAAGGTTTTTGCTAAAGGGAAGTTCTCAGACGGTACGGGTGGTCTTATCATCTACAAAGCAAATTCTTTAGAGGAAAGTAACAAAATGGCTAAGGATGATCCGTTTATTATAGGGGGAGCTCGGTCTTATGAAATTCATGAGTGGGAAATGAAACAATGATGAAACACCGAGGGTTAAAGAACGAACTATGGAGGCAAAAAAATGAACCAAATACAATATGATGAGAAAAAACTTTTTCATAATATTTATTGTGTTGGCAGAAATTATACAGCTTTTGCCGAGGAAATGGGTAATAAGCCGACTGAAACTCCTATTGTTTTTATGAAGCCAACCCATTCAATAGCTTTTATGAATGATCGGGATATTTGCTTAGAGCCTTCTGGGGATATTTTGAATGGGGAGGCAGAGATTGTTCTAAGCATTGGCAGGGCGTATGAAAAGGGGATTTCTATTGAAAAATTAGTTGATAAGATGACTATTGGGATAGATTTTACCTATAGAAAACGATTGAACAAGGTGAAAGATAAGGGGCAGCCTTGGCTACCTGCCAAAGGTTTTTCAGGCGGCGCTGCACTTGGTGAATTTAAACAGTTTTCATTGATGGACATTCAATCTAAAGAATTTTCGATGCTTCTTAATGGAAAAACAGCTCAAGTTTCTTCAGCAAGTCAAATGATCTTTTCTTTGCAGCAAACTAGCAGACTTTATTGGAAGTAATTACGGTTTAGATGCTGGAGACCTGATTTACACCGGGACACCCAAAGGCATAGTAACACTGCAGGATGGGGACCATTTGGAAGTCAAATATGGTGAAGAGACATTAGGAGTGTGCAATATTAGATTCATAAGTGAAATGCTTTAATGTAATTATTAGAGATAAAAAGGGATATACATATTCTGAAAAATGAATCTATACCGTACTGATTCCGTGTCAGTTGATGAATTTTTCTCAATCTGTGAAAACTCTGATGCGTTACTAGAATATATAGATGGATTTTGTTTAGATGTCACCATCACCATTGTCAAAACATCAACATGCTTCTTTTTTTACGTTTTAAGGCTCTCAAACCATTTTGGTTTGGGAGTCTTTTTTTAGGCGAAAAATGCTTTTGTCTTTATTTTGATCACAAAATTTTTTTCTTCTACATAAGGTCATATACAATAGCGCATATTCTTTATAAAAAACGATGAAGTTTTATAAGAAAAATGCTTTTCAAACTCGAAAAGATGTAAAAAGTGTCGTAGCGAAAAGGAAAATGAGTTATCAATTAAATTAGACAACACTTGAAACAAAAATATAATAATTGAAAAACACGATTAGTAGCAATCTGTACTAATCGTGTCATTTTTTAAAACGTCAATTTCAAATAAACGTTTGTTTAATGGTTTAGCCTAGTGATACCAGGAAATGATCAATTCAATCAAACATTTGATTGAACTAATTTTATTATGAAGAGAGAAGTGAGGGTTAAACTGTTATACTATTAATTTAGTAGCCTACTATAGTTTTTGGTAGAAATTAATCCTTTACACTAGGAGCATATTTACACCTGATCAGGCTTGGAATTGATTAACAACAAAGAGGTGGCAGCATGAAAGGGCGAACACATTTAACAATAGGTCTAGGAATAGGAGTGGTGGCGTCTTTTAGCCAATCACTTGAAATGATGCCTATCATTTTAGTTGCATCAGGCTTGGCTTCCCTTGCTCCTGATTTAGATGGGAATAATCTATTAAATAAACGTGTAACGAAGACAGCTAAACAAATTAAAAAAGGTGGAGCATTTGTAGGTGGGGCATTGATGGTTCTGTCATTACTTACATTCTTTTTAGATGTAAATTTCTTGTCTTTTCTAGATGAAAAATGGTTTACTCAACAAAATAAACTTCTACTTTTTGGGTTGGGAGCAGTATTATTTGGCTTTTCTTTGAGAAGTCAGGAAACATTAAAAAATATTCTAATGAGCACCTTAAGTTTATTCCTTCTATACTATTCAATTACGAATGAGTTGTGGTGGTTGGTTATGTTTTCCATATACATAGGGGGAGCAGGGTGGTTTCCACACAGAGGACTAACGCATACGATTTGGGCATTGGCTTATTGGTGGTATATGTCCTACCTATTACAAGTTAGCACCGGGGTGGAAAGTTTGGCTCTTATTTCTACGATAGCTTATCTTTCACATATTGTAGGAGACATGCTTACGAAAAAAGGGGTTAAATTTCTAAATCCACTTACGACTAAAGTATTCAGAATTCGTTTGTAGAGCGGATTAGTGAAAGAAAATGAACTATGGACCTTAAAATCATGCAAATTATTCCAGACTCCCGAACATTAATTATTATCCCGGAAATAATATCCGTATTTTGTTGACAGCTAAAATATATGATGTTACTATGAGTGAGTAAAAATTAAATATTATTCTCGTATAATATTGGGGATATGGCCCTAAAGTTTCTACCAAGCTACCGTAAATAGCTTGACTACGAGGTTGTGTATATAAATATGGAGATAATTGTATGTTTTATTTCCGTAATCTACCTTCCTAAAAGTCAAGCACCGGTATAACTCGGTGCTTTTTAATTTTTACAAAAACAATACAACATGACTTACGGAGGAGGATCATTTCGATGAAAAAAAATACAAAGAAAATCGTAATGATATTATTTATTGCTTTAATGACTGCTGTTATGGCAGCATGCGGAAGTGACTCAGCTAATGGAAATGAAGCTAAGTCTGAAAAAGGTGAAGAAGGATTAAAAATTGCTATTGTAACAAGCCCTTCAGGCGTGGATGATGGCAGTTTTAATGAAGATAACTATAACGGTATTTTAAGCTTTATTGACAAACATCCAACAGCAACGGTAAAAGCTGTAAAAGAAGAAACTGGTGATCCAGCTGCGGCTGTACAAGCTGTTGCTGATATCGTGGCAGATTATGATGTGATTGTAACACCTGGGTTTCAATTTGCTGGTGTTTCTAGTATTGCTGTAGAAAATCCTGATAAAATATTTATTTTAAATGATTCTGAGCCTGCACCTGTAGGTGACCAAACAGACTTCGATAATATCTATGCTATGAACTTCGCTGAACAAGAAAGTGGTTTCTTTGCAGGAATGGCTGCAGCCCTTGAAACAAAAACAAATAAAGTAGCGGTTGTAAATGGTATAGCATATCCGTCAAATGTAAATTATCAATTTGGCTTTGAATCAGGTGTACATTATGCAAATAAGGTTTTTGGAAAGAATGTTGAAATGGTTGAATTATCAGGCTATGCAGGGACTGATGTAACAGGTGCTGATGTTGGTGGTAACTATGCAGGATCTTTTGCAGATGAAGCAACTGGTAAAGTGATCGGAAATGCATTAATTAAACAAGGTGTAGATATCATCTTTGTTGCTGCAGGTGGTACAGGTAATGGTGTATTCACGGCAGTTAAAGAAGCTAAAGGCGACGTAAAAGTAATTGGTGTGGACGTTGACCAATTTGATGACGGTGTAAATGGTTCTGAAAACATCGTATTAACATCTGGGGTAAAATTCATGGCTATGAATATCGAAAAGTCATTAAATTCTATTGTTGATGAAACTTTTAAAGGTGGAAATGTAGTTCTTTATGCAGATACAGATTCAACTGGTTTTATTAAAGAAGAAGGTCGTCATCAATTATCCGAAGATACACTAAGTAAACTGAATGAAGCTTACGAGTTAGTTAAGGATGGTACAATCGTACCTGCATCTAATTTTAATGAGCATACTCCAGAAAAGTTTCCAGGGTTATAACATTAAATAGAAACACAATAACGAAATGAATCATTAGAAGTTTATCATCTCCTCATTTCAGGGGACTGATGAACTTCTTTTATTTCCTATTAGTGTGATAAAGGAGAAGAAAGATGTCTGATTATATTGTAGAAATGAAACATATAACCAAACGATTTCCTGGAATAGTAGCGAATGATGATGTATCCATTGGAATTAAAAAAGGAGAAATTTTTGCTTTACTTGGAGAAAATGGTGCAGGTAAATCAACATTGATGAGTATTTTAGGTGGTATGTACGAACCGGATGAAGGAGAAGTTTTTATTCGTGGAGAAAAAGTGCAAATTAGCTCACCTAACCATGCAGCAAAGCTTAATATCGGAATGGTCCATCAGCATTTTAAGTTAGTCTCTGATTATACGATCACAGAGAATATTATCTTAGGGGTTGAGCCAATCAAAAAAGTAGCTGGCCTCTTTCCATACGTGGATATTCGAAATGCCAATCGTAAAATTGAAGAACTGTCCAAAAATTTTGGTTTAGAAGTGGATCCGACGAAAAAAATAGCCGATCTGACTGTTTCCATGCAGCAACGGGTGGAAATTTTAAAGGTGCTTTATCGTGAAGCCGAAATCCTTATTTTTGATGAACCAACTGCAGTCCTAACACCACAAGAAATTGAATTCCTGCTTGATATTATTGAAGGTCTTCGAAACGCTGGAAAAACCATCATATTAATTACACATAAACTAGACGAAATTAAGAAAGTGGCCGACCGATGTGCGGTACTGAACAAAGGCAAATTAATCGATGTGTTGGATGTAAAGACAACATCGGTTAATCTTATGGCTCAATTAATGGTCGGTAGAGAGGTAAGCTTTGAATCTGAAAAAGCCCCTGCTCAGTTAAAAGAGGGAGTATTGAAGGTTGAACATCTAACCATTAAAAATGAAGATGGATTTGAAGTAGTGAAAGATGTTTCCTTTACCATACATGGTGGTGAAATATTTGCTATTGCTGGAGTCGCAGATAATGGGCAAGTTGAAATTGCGGATGCCATTGCTGGATTAACAAAGGTTAGCGGCGGGAAAATTTACCTCGAGGGCAAGGATATTACGAATGAAACGATTAGAAACAGAACTGAAATGGGAATCTCTTATATCCCTGAAGATAGACAAAGCTTTGGACTCGTTTTGGATTTTGATTTATCAACTAATATAGCATTAAAGCAGTACTATAAGGAGCCGTTTGCTCGTAAGGGAATCTTAAAAACAGAAGAATTTGAGCAATTTGGCAGTCAGTTGATTGATAAATTTGATATCCGAAGTGGACAAGGCATTAAGACGCAGGTTCGTTCAATGAGTGGGGGTAATCAGCAAAAAGCGATTATTGCTCGTGAAATCGAATTACAATCGCCGCTCATGATATTCGTTCAGCCAACACGTGGAGTCGATATTGGTGCGATTGAGAATATTCATAAAATGATCATTCAACAACGAGATCAAGGAAAAGCAATCTTACTTGTCTCATTGGAGCTAGATGAAATTATGAATGTAGCGGATACCATAGGGGTTATATATAATGGCCAACTTCAAAAGATTGCTAGTAGTGAATCATTAACGACGAATGAAATCGGCGAATATATGATGGGGGCAAAGCATGAGTAAAGATAAAAAGAAAAACAACTTAATTTATAGTCTTATTCGACCATTAAGTAACGAGAAATGGCAACCGATCTCGATTCCATTAGTCTCCATACTCATAAGTTTTATTGCTGCGGCTATTGTTATACTTCTAATAGGCAAAAATCCTTTGCAGGCATTTTACAACTTATTCCAAGGGGCAGGGATCTTGCCTAAGCCTTCTTATGCTGGCTATAAGAGCATGTTGACTGATTTTTTAAGTTTGCTAAACGCCATGACTCCACTTGTGTTTGCCAGCTTGGCAGTAGCTGTTGCTTTTAGAGCGGGTCTATTTAATATTGGGGTTTCCGGTCAAATGCTCGTCTCTGGATTTTTAGCAACGATTATCGTTGGTTACAGTGGTTTAGATGCTATCATTGCAAAGCCGCTTGTGTTAGTGATTGGAATTGTTGCTGGGGGATTAATGGGTGGATTAGTTGGGTGGCTAAAATATAAATTTAACATTAATGAGGTAGTAACGACGATTATGTTAAATTATATTGCTCAATATGTCATAAGCTTTTTTATTCAAATGTATTATGTTGACCCTGTTTCAAGACAATCGAAATATATTTCAGAAGAAGCAAGATTGACATTAGTAAATGTAGATTTAGCCAATTTGAAAATGGATATTCCATTGGGCTTTATTATCGCAATCATTATTGCTACTTTAATAAAGTTTTTCATGGACAAAACAGTGGTCGGTTTTGAAATTAAAGCTGTAGGTTCCAACCGCAATGCAGCCAAATATGCAGGGATTAATGTTGGAAGAAATACGGTATTAGCCATGACTATTTCTGGAGGTTTAGCTGGTCTTGCAGGAGTCACGTATTATTTAGGTTATTTTGCTTCTATCCAACCCAAAGTATTATCAAGTATCGGTTTTGATTCCATTGCTGTTTCGCTTTTAGGAAACTCTCATCCAATTGGTATCATTTTTTCATCATTTTTAGTTTCGATTATTGATCAGGGAAGTACGTATATGAGTTCACAGGCTGGAATTAGACAAGAAATTTCTTCTGTTATTATCGGGTTAATCCTATTGTTTAGTGCATGTGGTGCATATATGAAATATAAAGTCAGCCGCTTGAAGGAAAAAGAAGTGGAACGAAAGGAGATTGAATCATAATGGATACAATAATTATTGATGGATTATCCTTTGCTCTGCCTCTTTTTATTATCGCAATAGGCGGTATATATAGTGAAAAGAGTGGTATTACTAATTTAGCACTAGAAGGTTTTCAAGGTTTTGGGGCGTTCATCGGAGCGCTATCAGCTGTCTTAATCGCAAATGCTACTGGTTCAGATATTCAAAGTCTATTCTATGTGGCATTATTTTTTGCGATGATTGGTGGGATGGCTTTTTCGGTTATTCATGCTGTACTAAGTATTAAGTTTAAGGCAGATCAAGTAATCAGTGGTGTTGTGATTAATATTTTGGCGTTGGCATTAACGACTTTCTTAACAACGCAAATAAATGCACTTGTATTTGGAACGGCATCGGACAAGTTTCGATTAGGTGTATCGGAGCGGTTTACGATTGAAGGTTTAGCCAATATTCCTGTGATCGGTGCGGTCTTTACGAATGTGTATACGTTCGAAGTGATTATCATCGTGATTGCCGTTTTTGCTTGGTATCTGTTATATAAAACAAAATTCGGTATGCGATTAAGGGCGAGCGGTGAAAATCCCCATGCACTTGATGCAGCGGGTGTAAATGTATCAAAAATTAGATTTTCCGCGGTTCTCATATCGGGTCTATTATCAGGTCTTGGTGGGATATGTTTTGCCTATTCCATTTCAGCTAACTTTTCTTCAAATATTTATATGGGATATGGCTTCTTAGCTATTGCAGCACTCATTTTTGGCAACTGGCGGATTCTGCCTACTTTAGCTGCTTGTCTATTATTTGGTTTTGCAAAATCTGGTGGATCGTTTATTGCTCAGTCAATGGCATTACCAAGTAGTTTCACTGATTTATTCATGATTTTACCGTATGTATTAACGTTATTGTTACTAATCTTTTTCTCTAAATCAAATCGCGCGCCAAGAGCATTAGGTGAAATTTATGACAAAGGAAAAAGGTAGGGAATTTTATAAAGCTGGTTCCATCTATAAAATGATAGCATTTTGCTAACACAATTGTATGAAAAACGATAAATTACAGTTAGAGATGCAACAGCACTGATTTTCTAAAACAATGATATACCGCACTTTAATACACAGAGATAAAGATTTTATACACACTCAACTTACGGGCAGCTGATTTAAGGCTTTTGAGAGTTGCATTTGAGAAATAGTAAAATCTATTTTTCACCCGATTTGTGAATTAGTCATGTAAACAATTTATATTTATAGCAAAAAACCACTTCCTATCTTTAACTAGAAAGTGGTTTTTTGTCGTTAAAATTTGCTATTATCAGACCTTTTGGAATACAACTAAAGAAAATGGTAGGTTTCAAGCAGCTCGTCACTTTATTCCTCGCTGTTCCCTCGGTGGCATAACTAACGTTTTGTTTTTCTTCCATCCATCAAATACCTGAGTACCTGATAAGTCAGGCTGTTCCTTGAGCCATCGCATAATCATCTCCCAAAAGGGATCAAGCTTGGAGTATAAATAAATTAAATGCGATTTTGCCGGAAGTGCGGAAATTAAGTTTTAAGGAAAATAGAGGATGAAACTGAAATAATAAGGGCCATAGACAGAAGAATCGTTATAGAATTCGAATGAATTATAATCATGAAATTACTCAGAAAGAAAATTTCCTTAAGATTTATGATTGATAACAAAGTTGGAAAAAAATATAAAGATAATAATCTAGCTAATCAAATACAACTATTTAGAAAAAAAAGTAAAATTTTTAAATTAATAGGAAATAAGATGTAGTAAAAGTTAACAGAATATACTATAATTTTAATAAGTTAGAAAGAATAAAATAAATCACACAATAAATAAGGAGAGGTGTAAGATATGGGTTTGATTGATATAGTTGATAGTTCGGGAAACTACATTAAAATGTTTGCAGTGAAGGGGAACCAATTTGGAAAAAAGGTACTAGCAGCGCAGTGTACGGTTGATTATGTATTGAAATTTTTAGAGATTGATAAATCGGTCCAAAGAGAAATTATTGAAGTACAAGTATCAAATATTAGTAAATATATACAGTATGGATTAGATGGAAATGATATATATTTTCCTCCATTGATATTTTCCTCAAGGGGAAGAGGGGAATTTAATGAATTAAATAATGAATTTCTTCTCAAAGCTGAAGACACAATGGTTATTTTAGATGGTCAACATAGAATTAGAGCCTTTGAAGTGTTAAAAAAACGATTAGAATCAAGCCAAGATCCCGAACACAAAGAAAAATTAAAATACATAAAAAATTTCCCTTTAACAATTCAGATTTTTAGTGATTTAACCCTTGAACAGGAACGTCAACTGTTTACGGATGTTAACACAAAGTCATCAAAAGTAAGTAATACCTTACTAATAATGTATAAAGAAAATGATCTATGTGGGAAGTTGGTTAAAGATATTATTAATAATCATCCTTACATATCCCCAGATAAATTTGAAGTGCGTGCAAAAACTACAACCACAAAATTAATGACTGCAGCCACTTTGTATAATATTTCCTTAACTTTAAATGATGGAATTATTGTTATGAAGGGAGGTAAAAGCAGAATAAGTGAGGAAAATTACCACTTATATAGAAAGAACGTCGAAGAATTTATTACATTATTAATGAAATATGCTCCTGATCAATGCTTAGATAGAAATAAGTACTTTATAATGAACCCAAATGCCTTACAAGGAATTGCTAAGTGTATTTTCCAGTTACGTGAAAGTGATCCTAATTTTGATATGGAAGCATTATTTCAATCATCTGTTCGTTCATTTGATTGGACACACAAAAATAAGGAGTTAAGACTTGCGGGTATTCCCTATAACAACAAAACTAAGAAATATAGATTTACTGTTGGAACTCGCATAGTAACGCAGATTTCTGAATTGCTGCTAAAAAAATATATAATTCATTCAGGGGGATACTCACATGTTTGATATAAAACTAAAAGGATTAATCAATTTAATAAACGGACAAAGTAAGGGTGTAATGACTACTCAAATTACTGTAAGGGAAGTTTTAGAGATATATAAAATAGAAAACTCAGTTAATCGTGATATTAACTATTCTCGATTGAACCCTCTAGCTAAATACATTGATTCATACGATTCAGAAATTGGAATATTTCTGCCGTCACTTGTGTTTTCATTCCCGGGGGATCCAAATAAGTACTATGACACCTTTAAAAAGGAATTAAGTATACCAATGGGCGGAAAGTTGAAAGTTATTGATGGTCAACATCGAATAAAAGGGTTAGAACATTTGTTGAAGATTATAAAGGAGCCAGAAAGAAAAGAATATATATTAAATAGTAGCCTGACAGCACAAATATATTTTGGATTAAGTGAAAAGGATGAAAAGAATGTTTTTGTAGATATAAACTCTAATGCTAAACGTGTATCTATGTCACTAATTACAAAGTATGATACTAGAGAGATAACTCGAGTCTTGGTAAGAGATTTATACACTGCATGTAATGCTCTTGAGAATGCAGGGGTAGAATTTAATAAGAGCCGAATTGTAAGACCAACTAGCACAACTTTTTTTACAAGTGCAAGGTTAAGAAATTTTATTTCGGCTTTACTTTTCGGGAAGGTAAAAACGAGTAAAAAAGACGAACAAATTATTAAAAGTAAATATGATGATATACTATCATTTTTAGATAAATTTTTTACAATATTATTTGATACTCTTCCCTCTATACCAGGAGATGTTAGAAGATATACATTAGGTCATGAAGCGCTACAAATGGCCATTGCTTTTTATTTACATGATGAAATCATTACAGAAGATGAAAATGACTTACGTTGGATTAACGATTGGGAATTTTCTGTTGAAAGTTTAAAATACTTTGATTGGAGTTCGCAAAATTCCTTATTCCAAGAGCATATGATAACTTCTAGACCAAATACGGATCACTCATTTAAAGCCTTTATAGATAATAAACCAAATATATTAATTGAGATTTTAAAGGAAAAGGTGTTATAGAATTTAGAGAAATAGTCGTCGATTAAACAGAGTCTAGTAGGATGAAAGCGTTTTTTGATAGAGTGCTTCCTGAAATTTGGAGGGATGCTATTTATGTCAATGATGTTATCTTTTTCAAAAGTATTATGGACTGTTCTTCACGGAGATAAAAGACATTTTATCCACGAAGATGAAGATTACCCAGAGTGGTCAAATTTACAAACCCAAAACGCTTCCTTATCAAAAAACAGTAAACATATAGTAGTCAAGGATGCTAGTCACTATATCCATTTGTTGAAATTGTTGAGAGCATAAAATAGTAAACTCTGAAAAAAAGGCTTTTCCTAAGTAATAAAAACTTATGAGAGGTCTTTATTTCATCTTTTGAGTTAAGTCGAGATACTTCTTCGTCCATAGTAGAATAGGTAAGGAGACTCGTTTTTGTCCCAATAAGCCAATTACGTGAAATAAAATAAAGAATTAGATATACTAGAAGTATAAGTAATTCTAATATTTCTTAGGCTATATTTTCTATAAAAACTAATGTCTAAGGAATGGATCTAATAAGAAAGGTGGAAATAATATGAGTACGCTAATAGCTGAAGAAAGAAATACCGTAAAAAAATCTGATTTGAAAAGGTTTAGAAGTGAAGGGAAAATCCCAGCGGTTGTTTATGGAAATGCTATAAATACTGAATCTATTTTGATTAACAGTGCTGATTTAAGAAGTGTAATTAAGGATGTTGGTCGAAATGGTATTTTCTCGTTAAATCTTGATGGAAATTCTAAAAGTGTTATTTTAAGAGATTACCAAAATAACGCTGTGACTAAGGAGATTCTTCATGTCGATTTTCTTCAAGTGGACAAGAATACTGAAATCGATACAAAGGTAAGTGTGATTTTAAAGGGAACTTCGAATGGAGAAAAAGTCGGAGGAGTTGTTAATCAATTTCTGTATGAATTGGATCTAACAGCTAAAGCGAATGATCTCCCTGATCAAATTGAAATTGACATCACTGAATTTGAAATCGGTCATTCCGTCCGAATAGCCGATATTAAAAAAGAGTATAGTAACTGTACGATCAAACATGAAGATGATGAAACGATCGTAATGATCGACTATCCAAGAGTTCGAACAAATGAAGAGGAAGAAAGTGAAGTTGAAGTTTCGGGTGTCTAATCCTAGAAATCTAACCTGGTAAGTTGAAAATAGGACTAAAAGACAAACCCAAAACTACAACCCAAAACACTTTTTTGCTACCTGAGTGTTTTGCCGTTATTAAGTGTAAACAAAGCTAATGATCATATCAATACTTTTGTAGAAAAATTTTTTCAAAAATGTTCATGTAGAATTTCTTAAAAAACCTCAGATCTCTTCTTTAGTGAAGAAAGCTGAGGTTTTTTCGTTATTTTAAGAGCTTAATTCCTTTGATTTAACGCCTCTTGTATCATCTTTTCCAAACGATCTAAACGATCGATAATCGGTTGCAGGGCTTCCTCCAGTTGTACGCGTAATCGATCTGCTTTTCGTTCTCCATGATTTAATTCCTCCTAGTTGAATACAGATTATTAAGAATTTCTTTTATATAGGATGTGTTACAATAAGGGTGCGTAATCAAAACTTTTGGACAGAAAAACAATAAGGTTTATGAGTGCGGGGGGTTGAGAAAAATGGACACAATCTTTACATATATCGTTACCCTTTTGGCAGTAGGAATTTCAGTGTTTATAACACTTTTCTTCAAGCTTGAGCTTGAGCGGATGTTTCGTGAAAAACAGAGTGTGATCCCTTTTCATATTTGTAATGTGCTTATTGTGCTAATGGTGTCTTTTGCGTTTCATGCGGTATTTATCATTTATATATTTGAGCGGGAATTAAACCTATTACTTCAAATGCTAATCAACTTGATTATTATCCTGCCGATTTATATAGTTGGAAACACTATATTTGAAAAAAACAAATTCAAGTTTCGTAAATACAGACCAGTGGAAGATGGAAAAGTGCTTGTGATTAACGAAAAATACTTACAGAAGAAAAAAGGTAAGTTGAATAGAGGATAACAAAAACCAGATGCTCAAATCTGGTTTTTGCTTTTTTTGATGAAATTCCAATTATTACTTAACGGAAGGGGGGGCAAAGGTACTACCTTAATACTACATATAGCGTATTTTGGTAAAAAAACTGAAAATTACACCATATTTGGAGGATATGAGAGGATGTGGGAGGATCTTGGAAGGATAAAACATGTTCCCCCTCTGAGGTTTTGTAATCATGGAATATGCTAATTTATCCCGAGATATGCTAGATTATCAGGTTTGTTCTCATTTTAGTATTCCTCTATACTTTTAATGTAACCATGAAGTTCACCACCGTAAAACAAACAAATAGCTTTACCCTCCAAGATCATTAATTCGAAAGACGTATCCTCGAGTTCTAGAAAAATGTAGCCTTCACTTGTCCTCTACATTTTTCGGCTGAATGAATATTTAATTATTACCTTTCTATTATTCTAATCAAATTGTTCGATCGTTAAAGAGTTAGGGAGGAGAATTTACTACCTAAAAAATGAATAGTTATTCATTTTTTATCGGGTTAATCTTTACATTATACATAGTAAATCAATCGGTTTACTTAAAAGTTGAACAAAAAAGGGGAGAGATGAAGAATGAAACGAAAATTATTTACATTATTAGCGGTTTTGCTACTAGCCCTAGTTGGATGTAGTAGTGCAGGGTCTTCAGGTAATGGAGAACCAGCAAAATTAGATAAAATTGTACTTGCTGATGCTGGATGGGACAGCATTCGCGTCCATAACAGTATTGCGCAACGAATCCTTGAAGAGGGATATGGCTATAAAACAGAGGTGACAGCTGGGTCGACTGCTGCAACACTTGAAGGTTTACGTCAAGGTGACATCAATGTGTATATGGAAGTATGGACTGATAATGTAAAAGAGCTTTATCAAGAGATGACAGATGCTGGTGATATTGTGGAGGTATCTACAAACTTCGACGATAATAGCCAAGGGTTATATGTTCCGACTTATGTAATTGAAGGAGATAAAGAAAGAGGAATTGAACCGTTAGCACCAGATTTAAAAACAGTTGAGGACCTGAAGAAATACCCTGAAGTATTCCCTGACCCAGAGGATTCAAGTAAAGGTCTAATAGTAGGTGCTCCTACCGGATGGGCTGTTGGGGAAACAATGTCAGTTAAGGTTGACACATATGGCTTAGGAGATTCGTTTAACTATATAAGTCCAGGCTCCGATTCAAGTGCGGTGGCTACTCTAGTTAATGCTTATGAAAAGGGCAAAGGTTGGGTCGGGTATTACTGGTCTCCAACATGGGTAACTGCAAAATATGATCTAACTCTTTTAGAAGAACCTGAATATAACGAAGAACAATGGAACAAAGACTTTGGAACAGCATTCCCGCCAAATGATGTTGTCGTAGCTGTTCACAAAGACATGCCTGAACAAGCACCAGAGGTTGTAGAGTTTCTAAAGAATTATAAAACGAGTAATGACTTAACAGAAGAAGCGCTTAACTATATGAATGAAAATGAGGCATCAGCTGAAGAGGCTGCCCAGTGGTGGATGAAAGAGCATGAAGATGTTTGGACTTCATGGGTCTCAGAAGACATCGCTGAAAAAGTAATAAAATCGTTAGAGTAAGAAAAGCGCAAGGCGCCTGCCTATCGGCGACAAGCATAAGACAAGCGCTGACAGAAGGCGTTCTTTGCCTTCAGAAGCGATTGGATTATGACCTCGAGCCGATGGCGCCTGAAGCTAGACAGAGTAATGCTTACGTAGTAGTTGGCAACCAACTACTACAATTTTTAAAGAAAGTTTGTCGAAAAACATGTGATTATCTAAATAAAAGTGAGGTGATTGGTTACATCATGTAACCTGCTTATGGGTAGTTTTCCGGATATACGATGGGAATTTATCGGTGAATATGTAGAGAAATTTATTAAATGGTTAGATACAACGTTCGAAGGGTTTTTTGATTTCATACATCTTATCTCCTCTCAAACAATCAATGGAATAAGCGGATTCCTTAATTTTATTCCATGGTGGATCTTCTTGATTATTATTTTCCTTTTAGGATGGCGCTTCAAATCTGTTCTTTCTGGTGTGTTATATGCATTCTTTATTTTCTTAATAGGAACGTTTGGATTGTGGGATGTATTGATGATAACAATAGCCATTGTTCTAACATCTGTTCTCATATCCCTCATTATTGGGATTCCACTTGGAGTGTGGATGGCGTTTAGCAAAGGATTTTCGGTGGTCATGAGGCCAATATTAGATGCGATGCAAACAATGCCAAGTTTCGTTTATTTAATTCCTGCGATCTTCTTTTTCAGTCTAGGAAATGTTTCGGCTGTATTTGCAACGTTAATTTATGCACTGCCACCTGTTATTCGCTTGACTGAGCTAGCCATTCGTAATGTGGATGAAGATGTCATTGAATCTGCACAATCATTCGGTTCATCAAGATGGCAAATGCTGACTAAGGTTCAATTGCCTCAGGCACTTCCAACGATTATGGCAGGGGTAAACCAGACGACAATGATGGCACTTGCGATGGTCGTTATTGCGTCGATGGTTGGTGCAAAGGGACTTGGTGAACAGGTTCTAATCGCAATTAACCGTATTGATATGGCACTCGGATTTGAAGCGGGTATCAGCATTGTGTTCCTAGCTATCATAATTGACCGTGTGACATCAGGAGTGGCGAGTTCCTTCCAGAAACACAGGGGGTCGGAATAATGGAAACAAAAATTAAAATAGAGAATGTCTCAAAAATATTTGGTTCAAAACCAAAATCGGTCATTCCAATGGTCGAAAAAGGAATGAGTAAGAAAGAAATTTTAGAAAAAACAAATCATACCGTGGGTGTATACAATGCATCAATGGAAATTAAAAAAGGTGAAATCTTTGTGATCATGGGACTTTCAGGAAGTGGTAAGTCGACTTTGATTCGCTGCTTTAACCTTTTAAATAAACCAACAACTGGAGCCATCTATGTAGATGGGGAAGATGTTGTTCGCTATAATTCATCCCAGCTTAAGAAGTTCAGACAAGATAAAATTGCAATGGTATTTCAGCATTTTGGTTTATTCAGTCACCGAACGGTTTTAGCGAATGTGGAATATGGTCTTGAGGTTAAAAATGTCTCAAAGGAAGAACGTAGAGAGATTGCCTTAAAAAATATTGAAAGTGTTGGCTTAAAAGGATACGAGGATAAATATCCGGGAGAGCTCTCAGGTGGGATGCAGCAGCGTGTGGGACTTGCTCGAGCACTTGCAAATAATCCTGATATCCTCCTTATGGATGAACCTTTTAGTGCACTTGACCCACTCATTCGTAGAGAAATGCAGCTTGAGTTGATAGAGTTGCAGGACAAACTTCAAAAGACCATTATTTTTATTACACACGATATCAATGAAGCTTTTAAATTAGGAGACCGTGTTGCCGTCATGAAGGACGGGGTAGTTGAGCAAATAGGTACACCGGAGGAAATAATCGAGACTCCTGCGAACGACTATATATCCGAGTTTATCAAGGATATCGACCGTTCTAAGGTTTTACAGGCGGAGCATGTTATGATTCAATCGAATGCTTTAGTATCACTTAAGGACAGTCTACAAGTGGCAGTAAAAGAAATGCAGAAAAATGGGATCTCAAGCGTATTTGTGGTTAACAAGCATAGACGCTTAGAGGGAATTGTAACCATTGATGATTGCATAAATGGAATCAAGGAGAAGAAAACTTTGGCTGATGTGATTCAGGATGATATTTTTACAGTTTCAAAGGATGAATATATTCAAGATATCATTCCGAAGGCACTGGAAACAAAGTTCCCATTAGCCGTAGTGAATGAAGAACAGCGACTAGTAGGAATCATCCTCCGTGTTCATGTACTATCAAGTCTCGTTTAGGAAATATGAATGGCTCAGATTGAATTAACAATCTGAGCCATTTTTCTATTATCGGCACTTATAGAACAATACTAGTTGAATTTTGGAATCGGTTATAATCGCTTTGATAATTAGTTTGCGAATAGTATAATAGTTACATATATTGTAAGAGGTTGTTCAAAAAGTCCGGTAAAAATGACACATCGAATTTCTTCGTTGGCTTGCTTTTCCGTTGCTCGCGTATTAAAAGATACGCTCCGCTACTCAAAGCTGCGCCGCCTCGAACTTCTTGGTCCTTTTTATCCTCCTTTTTGAACTCTCATTGTAAGACGAAGCTAGGTTAATAGGGGGACGGAAAATGGCGCAGCTTGATATGTTACATCCAGTTTTAGGAAGAGTTATCGAAAATATCGAAAAAGTCATGATCGGAAAAAGAGATGTGGCCACACTGAGCTTGGTTGCATTACTAGCAGAAGGACATGTTTTATTAGAGGATGTACCAGGTGTAGGGAAGACAATGATGGTGCGTTCTCTTGCGAAATCAGTGAGTGCGGAGTTTAAACGAATTCAGTTTACGCCTGACCTATTGCCGTCCGATGTAACTGGAACGTCAATCTATAATCCAAAAGAGCTCCAATTTGAGTTCCGACCAGGGCCAATCATTGGTCATATTGTTCTTGCGGACGAAATCAACCGTACATCTCCGAAGACACAATCAGCGTTACTTGAAGGAATGGAAGAAAGCAGTATCACGGTTGACGGAGTAACTAGAGCCTTGCCAAAGCCATTTTTTGTCATGGCCACACAAAACCCAATTGAATATGAAGGAACATATCCACTTCCAGAAGCACAGCTTGATCGTTTTCTTTTAAAAATGAAAATGGGGTATCCGTCCCTTAATGAGGAAATCGAGGTTTTAAATAGAGCGGAGAAGTCCAAGCCCATTGAACAGCTTGAAGCGGTTATTACCCTTGAAGAGTTAGTTCAGCTACAGAAAGAAGTAAAAGAGGTCTATGTTGATCAAACAATTAAAGAATATATTGTAGATTTAGTAAGCCGAACTAGAGAGCATAACTCTATTTATTTAGGGGCAAGTCCACGTGGTTCAATAGCATTAATGAAGGCGGCTCAGGCGTATGCCTTGATTCACGGTAGGGATTTTGTGATACCAGACGATATCCAATACCTTGCACCATTTGTTCTGCCACATCGACTTATTTTAAAATCGGAAGCAAGATTCGAAGGAATGACAACTGATAAGGTAGTAGCGAAAATCATTGAGAGAACACCGATTCCCGTGCAAAGGTCGTTGAATCGTTGATGAGGAGCCTATTTCGAAAGCTAAAAGAGACGGGGAAGCTCGTCAATATCTTTCTTCTCATTGTTGTAACATTTGTATATGCGATGTTTCAAGGTGGATTTGTAAGCTGGTTTCTATTTTATAGTTTTATCCCGTTTGGATTATATTCTTTTGTTCTATCAATCTATCCTCTTCAAGATTTTAAACTGAGTCGTCATATCAACCAAACAGAGTATATGTCGGGGGAAAAATTCGAGGCCAGCATCGTGATTAGGCGAAAGATCCCTTTTCCATTAATGTACTTAATTGTCGAGGAGCTTCTTCCAACGCAATTAAAAAAATATAAGCAATCAAAGCAGTCAAAGGTCATTCTATTCCCGTGGTTTAAGCGGGAATTAACCTATAAATATGAATTCGATGCAATCCCGAGGGGTGAGCATATATTAGAAGGAATACGCATCAAGACGGGAGATTTGTTCGGACTTATTGAAAAAGAAACTATTGCTTCGTTTCGTGACCAGTTTTTAGTATATCCACAGTATGTAGATATGGTATATCGACAGCTTGAGAGTCGATTTGAGCAAGGGATGACTTCTTCAAATGTGAGATTACAGCGGGATACAGCGATTGCGATTGGTGTAAGAGAATATACGCCAGGTGACCGTTTTTCATGGATTGATTGGAAGGCATCTGCAAGGCGAAATAATATTATGACGAAGGAATTCGAGCAGCAGCAAAGTCATGATGTTGTTGTATTCATGGACCGAACCAAGTCAATCCATTTTGAACAGGTTGTAACTTTTACAGCCTCTCTTACGAAAGCAATTTTAAGAAAAGGTGCACAGGTTTCATTTATCTCCGTTGGGGAGGATCAAGCTATTTTTCCTTTAAAAGCTGGTGAATCCCAGCGACAAGTGATTTATCACCACCTAGCAAAGGTAAAGGACAATAGCCCCATTCCTTTTTCACAAATTGTAGAATCAGAGATTAAAAAAATCTATCAACCTGTAACTTACATGCTTGTCACAGGTGAGTTAAATGAGGGAACGATTCATTTAGTCGGCAGATTTTCAATGCGAAATGCAGATTTACAGATTTTCGTTATAAAAGAAAAAGGGGCTCAATTGACCCAAGATGAAATTGGCGTCCTTAGTGCAATAAGAAAGCACAATGTAATTGCAAAAGTTGTCTATGAAGGGAAGTTCGCTAATGTATTTAACTTAATTCAGTAGAGGGCTGCTATTTGATAGTGGAGGATTGATGCAAAAATATTATAATTCAGTTTTTATGTTATACCGTGACTGAATTAAGTTAATGCCTCAGATTTTTTAAAGGAAGTTTTCGAGGAGTAAGATTAAAGACTAAAAACGCNNTCCTGTGGGCCTAAAAATCTGGGCGCAAATACGCAATGGCGCATTTGATTGGAGGGAGCAGATCATGAAGCCTAAAATTCCAGCACAACGAGATATTCGCAACCTATTATTAAATATATTCGGCTTTCTTTTGTTGTGGGAATGGCTGCGACCACTCAAAACTGTGACAGATACTCAGGAGACACTCTGGTTTGTTATTTTTATTGGTGCATGCTTCCTGCTATTATTTTTACGAGTCCCGTTTTTGCTTGGTGCTCTGATTAAGATTTTCCTGATGTTCTATATGATCCATTCGCTCTATTTTAAGAAGGACTTTTTAAATATCGAATGGTTGGGTGAATTTTTTGCCGATTTAATAAAAAATATTGGACTCATGTTCCAAGCAAATTGGATGGGAATGACACCGATCTTCCGCACGCTTCTCTTTTGTATTTTGCTCTGGTTAATGAGTTACTTGCTTCATTATTGGTTTACCTATCAAAAGAGAATTCTATTGTTTTTTGTGTTGACGATCATTTATATTACGGTAATCGATACATTCAGCCCGTATGACGGGAAAGCTGCGATTATTCGGTCTGTTTTAATTGGCTTTGTCATGCTAGGGATTCTGCAATTTGAGCGGTTAAAGGATAAAGAGCTCTCGAAACATGTAAACATCGGGAAAAAATGGGCCATCCCCTTAGCTGTTTTTATTCTGTTTTCTACACTTATTGGCTATGTGTCACCGAAAGCAGCACCTCAATGGCCAGACCCAGTTCCATTTTTAAAAGGTTATGGGCAGGAGAATGCAAACGGAGCCATTAACGGGGTAAAGAAAATTGGTTATGGTACAAATGATCAAAACCTTGGTGGACCATTTATCGCCGATGATACGGTTGTATTTACAGCAAAGACTGAAAAACGCCATTATTGGCGTGTCGAATCCAAGGATACCTATACGGGGAAGGGCTGGAAATTATCAGGTCCAGCGGAAAAAGAAGTTTTCTACGATGAAAATACTACGATAAATTGGTATGAGACAAAAACAGAGGTAGAAGAATTCGAATCTGAAATTCAAATGGATCTAAAATATTCGCATATCGTGTATCCCTTGGGATTGACGTCTGTTGAGGTAAATCCTGATATCCATTTTAGCGTGAATACTTTATCTGAAAAGATCTCTACTTTTAGAGGTAACGATGTGGTTAAATTGGATCAATATACTCTTCATTATGAGTATCCGAAATATTATATTAACCATCTAAAAGAGGTTACAGAGCCGGGGAGCTTTGAACAGAATGACATTTTTAGAGAAAGATACACGCAAATACCTATTGACCTACCTGATCGAGTAAGGGAACTTGCCACAGAAATCACCAGTTCACAAACGAACCGGTATGATAAAGTTAAGGCGGTCGAAAATTACTTCCAAGTAAATGGATTTGTATATAATACCCAAAATGTAGCTGTACCAGAATCTAACCAAGACTATGTTGATCAGTTCTTATTTGATACAAAAGTGGGCTACTGTGATAATTTTTCAACTTCAATGGTTGTTTTATTGCGTGCAGTTGATATTCCGGCTAGATGGGTAAAAGGCTATACAGAAGGTCAGCGACTCAAACTAAACTCATATGAAGTTACGAACAATAACGCACATTCTTGGGTTGAGGTTTATTTTCCGGAGTTCGGTTGGGTACCCTTTGAGCCAACCAAGGGTTTTAGCAACTCCAATCTATTTTCCTATGATTTAACGACGACTGGAAACCAAAATAGTCAAACACCACAAACAACGCCAGAGGTAACTCCTAAGGAAGAAGAGGCAAAAGAAACGGTGGCAACACCAGTTTCAGATGAAGCGGATAGCAGTATTTTTGAAAAGTTCGCGGATGCACTCTCATGGAAATACGTGTTGATTATCCTATTAAGTTTCTTTTTGATTGCTTATGTCCTATTTAAGACTCGAAAAAAATGGATGCCGTATCTTTATATTTGGTTGTACAAAAATGCCAAAGATGAAGAGGTTTATTTTAAAGCCTATAATGCTTTATTAAAACAATTGGATCGTGTCGGCTTCCCTAGAAAGGACGGGCAAACCTTGAGGGAGTATTCCGTCCAAGTCGATCATTTTTTCAAAGGGCATGAAATGGAACAATTAACGCTAAGCTATGAACGGGCTCTGTACCGAAAAGACAATGCCCATAAAGAATGGATCAAGTCCGTCGAATTATGGGAAAATTTAATTAAAAAGATATCATCTTGACCAATAAGTACCTGATTGATAGAATAAAAACACAATTTTAATAGAAGTATCCTTCGTATATCCTCGATAATATGGATCGAAAGTTTCTACCGGACCACCGTAAATGGTTTGACTATGAAGGCAGCTATTCTATTTGTGTACGTGAACTGGAATTCTGCCTTTATATAGGTAGGATTCTATTTTTTTTTACTTTTTCCAGCCCAGCTTTTAATCCCGGCTAAAAAAAGTAAAAGCCTTCGGCGAATGCCTCAGATTTTAGAGGGAATTTTTCGAGCGCAGGATCAAAGACTAAGGTTGCCACTTCCTGTGGCAACGTCTTTGTGACCCACCTCGTATGGGCCTAAAAAATCTGGGCGTAAAGATGCCATGGCATATTTGATGTATATTATCTATTGGGTATATTACAAAATAAGACGAGGTGATTTTGTGAATAACGTTCAAGAGATGGTCGTAGTTTTAGATTTCGGCAGCCAATACAATCAATTAATTACACGCAGAATCCGTGAGTTTGGGGTTTATAGTGAGCTCCACCCACACACTTTGACCGTTGAAGAAATTAAGGCTATGCAGCCAAAGGGAATCATTTTATCTGGTGGACCAAATAGTGTCTACGATGAAAATTCATTTAGATGTGATGAGAAAATTTTCGATTTAGGTATTCCCGTTCTAGGAATTTGCTATGGAATGCAACTCATGACTCAACATTTTGGTGGTCGAGTAGAAAAGGCGCATAACCGTGAGTACGGAAAAGCAACCATCAATGTTCAAAATGAATCTGCTCTTTTTTCAAATATTCCAAGCGAACAAGTAGTATGGATGAGTCACGGGGACTTAGTTGTTAAAACACCAGAAGGTTTCACTGTCGATGCGGTAAGTCCGTCTTGCCCAATTTCAGCTATGAGTGATGCAGAACGTAACCTATATGGTGTTCAATTCCATCCAGAGGTACGTCACTCTGTATACGGAAATGATCTTCTTAAAAACTTTGTATTCGATGTTTGTGGATGCACAGAAAGCTGGTCCATGGAAAACTTCATTGAAATCGAAATGGAAAAGATCCGTCAAACCGTTGGAGATAAAAAAGTTCTCTGCGCACTTAGCGGAGGTGTAGATTCTTCCGTTGTTGCAGTGTTAATCCATAAAGCAATCGGTGATCAATTAACATGTATGTTCGTTGACCACGGTCTTCTTCGTAAGGGAGAAGCTGAAAGTGTAATGAAGACGTTTAGCGAAGGTTTCCATATGAATGTGATTAAAATCGATGCTAAGGATCGCTTCTTATCTAAACTAAAAGGAGTAAGTGATCCAGAACAAAAACGTAAAATCATCGGTAATGAGTTTATCTATGTGTTTGATGATGAAGCTACAAAGCTTGAAGGAATTGACTATCTTGCACAAGGAACTCTTTATACAGATATTATTGAAAGTGGAACTGCAACGGCACAAACCATCAAATCACATCACAACGTTGGTGGGCTTCCAGAAGATATGCAATTTCAATTAATTGAGCCACTTAATACCTTGTTTAAAGATGAAGTTCGTGCATTAGGAACAGAGCTAGGTATTCCTGATGAAATCGTATGGCGTCAACCATTCCCTGGGCCAGGACTGGGTATCCGTGTTTTAGGCGAGATAACTGAGGATAAACTTGAGATTGTTCGTGAATCTGACTACATCCTACGAGAAGAAATTAGAAAAGCGGGTCTTGAGCGAGAAATATGGCAGTACTTTACAGTCCTTCCAGATATCCGTAGTGTTGGAGTAATGGGAGATGCAAGAACATATGATCACACAATTGGAATTCGTGCTGTTACATCAATTGATGGGATGACATCAGATTGGGCTCGTATCCCTTGGGGCGTTCTTGAAGTCATTTCAACAAGAATAGTGAATGAAGTCAGTCATGTAAACAGAGTTGTGTATGATATCACAAGTAAACCACCGGCAACAATTGAGTGGGAATAATACACGAACGATAGAAAAAAATAATATTTTAATGTTCGTTTTTTAGGTTGACTCTCTAGGTACATTGTCATATAATAAAATCGAAATAAAGATTTTGTTGAAATACGTCGTATAATCTTGGGAATATGGCCCAAAAGTTTCTACCAAGCAACCGTAAATTAGCTTGACTACGAGGTATAACAGATAATGAAGAGAGTCTACTAACTATGATTCTCCTTTTCTATCGTTATCCTTAACGTCAAGCGCTTCAGATATTCCTCTGGAGCGCTTTTGTGTGCTTATTCAGTAAAAACTCGGTTCTTTTTACGACGATATGGATCAAAGGGAGAGGGAATCATATGAAAAAGTATTTTCAATTCGATGAGCTTGGAACTACTTATAGAAAAGAAATTATTGGTGGGATCACAACGTTCTTATCTATGGCTTATATTTTATTCGTTAACCCATCAATTTTATCATTAAGCGATGTACCAGATTTACCAGAAGCCTTAAGAATGGATGCAAACGCAGTGTTCGTTGCAACAGCTCTTGCAGCAGCGCTTGGTACGTTAATCATGGGTGTCGTTGCAAAGTATCCAGTAGCCTTAGCTCCTGGTATGGGACTTAATGCCTTCTTTGCATACTCAGTTGTACTAGGTATGGGCATTGCGTGGCAAACTGCTTTATCGGGTGTATTAGTATCAGGTATTGTTTTAGTTTTACTAACACTAACACGCATTCGTGAAAAAATTATCGATGCCATCCCGCAAAATCTTAAATTAGCAGTGGGTGCAGGGATTGGATTATTTATTACTTTCGTAGGTCTTAAAAATGCAGGAATTGTGGTTGGGGATCCAGCTACTTTAGTTGCTTTAGGTGATTTAACAAACGGAAACACTTTACTTGCTGTTTTTGGTGTTATTATTTCAGTAATCTTGATGGTTCGAAAAGTTAATGGAGCAGTATTTATCGGAATGGTAGTGACAGCAGTCATCGGAATGCTTTTTAACTTGATTGACACACCAGATAGAATTGTCAGTCACGTACCAAGTTTAGCGCCGACTTTCGGAGCAGCATTTACACACTTCGGAGAAATCTTCACTTTAGATATGTTGGTTGTCATTCTTACATTTATGTTCGTAGACTTCTTTGATACTGCAGGAACTCTAGTAGGGGTTGCAAACCAAGCGGGAATTATGAAAGACAATAAACTTCCACGTGCTGGAAGAGCATTAGTTTCAGATTCAAGCGGTACAGTAATTGGGGCAATCTTAGGAACGTCTTCAACCACTTCTTTTGTTGAATCAACAGCAGGAGTTGCAGCGGGTGCTAGATCAGGATTTGCTTCAGTTGTAACAGCTATACTATTCTTGTTAGCACTATTCTTTTCTCCTTTATTAGGAGTAGTTACAGCAGCCGTTACTTCACCAGCATTAATTATCGTTGGGGTATTAATGGTTGCAACCATAGGCGATATTGAATGGAAAAAATTCGAGATTGCTGTTCCGGCTTTCCTAACGATCGTAACAATGCCTCTAACATATAGTATTGCAACAGGTATTGCGATTGGCTTCATCTTTTACCCAATCACAATGATGGTAAAAGGAAAAGCAAAAGAAATTCACCCACTTATGTATGCTTTGTTCATTATCTTTATTTTATATTTTATTTTCTTAGTGTAAAAAAAGAGGGTGCCAGATTCGAAATCTAAGTGGTACTGATAATGTCGAGAAAAAGCTTGGTTAACCAAGCTTTTTTCTTATGCATTTCGCATTATTCGATTGAAGCAATCCTTAGTTAACTGATTTTTTGAGAATCTCATCCCAATGAGATAAATAAAGCAAGTGTCCTTCATTATCTATAAAGGAATACGTGGAATTAGAATACTTTTCACGGAGGTAATTAGAAGTCTCCGAAGTCCAAATAGTATCTTTGCCGCCTTGCCAGATATTTACTTTAGTTTTATGAAAAGGATTCCTTTTGTAATCAAGTTTTTGACATAATGCAAGAGTATCGTAATATACCCCGATGCCTTTATTCCGGTAACTTTCCACTGCGCCTTTGATAATAACCGACTTCATTATAGGGTCAATGGCAACTTTTTTGTCCTCTTCTACCATTTGTTGTATAGATTTTTGAATGGTAGAATCCAAGTTATTTGTTAGCTTCTTACTGAGACTTTTAAAATAAAATTTTGTTATAAGAGGTATGTACTTGTTCATATTCACAATGCTTTTCCAATTCGTAGGTAAAATCTTTGTAGTTTCGTTACTATTTAGAGGGATCGCACTACTAATTAGATTAAGGGAAGTGACTTTTTTGGAATATTTGCCTGTGAAAACTTGACTATATAATCCACCGGCAGACCACCCTATAATCGAGGCCTTTTCAATTCCTTTAGTAATTAGGAACTCATTTATTGAGTCTGCAAAATCCTCCATCGAATATTTTATCTGCACATCGGAATCTCCATAACCTGGGCGATTAATGGCAAAGAAACGAACATTATATTTATCTAATATTTTTGTATCAGGATGAATGGAACTTGCTGACGAACCGAAACCGTGAAGGAAGATAACTGTATTCTCGTTCGTATCCCCGTAACTTAAATAAGATAATTTTCGATTATCCTGTAACCGAATAAATGATTCATCGTACTCTTTCAAAATGATACTCCTCTCGATTCTGGTTTTTCTCCATTTATATTCAACATAGGAATTCCAATCTCCTTTTTTAACTCAAATAGATATGATAGGTTAGGAAAGTTACATTGATTTTTAAAAAAACAGCAAAGATATTAGCACTAGAGTTAGCCTCCCAAATTTGTTTTCAAGCCACCTTTGTCGTTGTTTGGAATAGCGTAGCGGAATTGGTCGATAATTCCAGTACAATATTGGTTGACGGTGGTTCATAAACTTGGTATATTAAGTAGGTCGCTGACACAGCCCCTTCAAAAATGAATCACAAAATAAAGGGTGTTGACATAGACTTTTAAAGATGTTATATTATAAAAGTCGCTGATGAACAGCGGGATAAAAAGTTCTTTGAAAACTGAACACAATACAAGCGTCAACGTT
>NZ_JBALOX010000020.1:0-4798 GCF_036965165.1 Bacillus sp. JJ1521
CTATTGCACCCGTCAAAGTTAACCTTGGTTTTTTCTCGTTCAATACTCCCACCCCCAATAAATAGATTAATTTAAGTGTAACACTCAAACTGTTTTATTTGGGATATATTATCCATTTGTTTTTCAACTAACATTCCCAAGTATAATATCTTCAACAAAAATAGCGATAATCCTACTTGGATCATCGCTCCCGTTTGTTTAGTTGCTTCAATAACTGTTTGATTAGAAAAGACGCCTTTATAATTAAAGAATGCACCGTTTGCTGAAGATTCTTGCCTAAGGCATACTGGATGTATACATTAAAGTTTATTCTTGATTGATTGCACTTTCATCGATATAAGCAACTTCCCATAAATGACCGTCTAAATCCTGAAATCCCTTTATATACATAAACCCATGATCTTGAGGCTCACTAAAAGATTTACCACCAGATGACAATGCCTTATTTACTATTTCATCCACTTGATCCCTGCTTTCAGCTGAAAAGCTGAGAATTGCTTCGGCAGAAATAGTAGTGTCCACAATTTCTTTCTTACTAAATCCTTTGAAACGTTCCTCAATCATTATCATAGCAAAGATATTCTCACTGATGACCATACAAGATGTGGTCTCATCGTAGAATTGTGGATTGAACTCAAAACCAAGTTCCTTGAAAAAATTGGTGGACTTGTTCACGTCTTTTACTGATAAATTGATAAAGATATTTTTGGATGTGAATGCCATTCTATTACCTCCTGTGAAAATTACTGGCGAGAAAGCCATGTTATTTAAGTTTTTCATTGAATGTTGCTAAATATTCTACTTTTCTTTTATTACTTTATTCATTAAATTGCCTATTACATAAAGAGTAAGTGTATTTCTTATCCAGAAATTGAACCCGTTGTATAAGTATAATAGCTCACTGTCCCCCAGTTTCCCTCACAAATCCATCCCACATAAAAATCACAGGCTTCATACCTGTGATTTTCATTTATATATGTTAATATTTCAACCCATGTCCAAGTTTATAAACATTGCCGTCACTGTCTTTATAAGCATAAGTCATTCCTGCTGGCATGTATTTGTCTTTATCATAGCCCGGTACATCATTAGGAGATACGCAATCTCCATTTTGGTACACTGCAATGACTTCTTCACTTGCCGGTAAGGTAATTGGTAAAACACCAGATGGTTTGTGATTTCCAGCAATTACTTCAAGCTGTGCATTGTGGAATGTATCGTATCCCGCAATCAATGCGTCGGCCATTGGTTCTACATTTCCTAAAATCCATGGCAGGATAATATTCACACTCATCACGACTTTACCACCGCGGCTATGGATACTATCAGCGACTTCTTTTAAATGATCCATTCCACTTAAAGTAGTCTCCTGATACAATGTACCATCAATCGCTGAGTTTACTTTATCCTCACATAATTCAAGCTCTAATAAACCCGGTGTTGCATTGAAGTAAGATCCTGATTTTGGATGTAAGAACAGAATCGCTGTATCGGCTTCTTCATAGTTGTCTGTTAACGTAAATAGTCCGAGTTCTTTTGCTTCATTTCTTGCTTTTTCTGTAAAAGCAGTCGCTCTTTCCTGTTCTTTATGGAAAACTTCAATATAGACCTTTTTCCCATCTAGCTTGTCCGCTGTAAGTGGCAAGGTTTCATTTGAATTTTTCAGTACGGTTACTGATTTTTTATGTGCTTCATATGCAGCTTCCCAATGCGACTTTGTGCTAACAACCTCAGTTGCTTTTGCTGGATCATTGTACGTGCGCTCATCAAATAGACCTAGCGAGAACATTTCTGTTAAGAGACGTACATTTGATTCATCTAGTCGTTTTTCAGTGATCCATCCTTTGCTAACTGCCAATTTTAGATTTTCGATATCATTCGTATCGGCAACCAAATCAGTACCAGCATTAATCGCTTTCGCAAAGCGTTCCGCTTCACTGCTCTTTTCCATACCCCAGCTCATGTTATTTACAATCCCACTATCACTATTCACATAGCCTTTAAAACCAAGTTTTCCTCGAAGGATATGGTCAATGAAATAACGATTAAACGTAAATCCAACCTCTTCGAATGGGATTTCCTCCCCTTCAAATTCCTGAACCACACTCTTCTTAATGCTTGGAATTGAGTAATAGGGCATGATGGAAGATGTTCCATGTTCTGCTGCTGCTTTAAATGGTGGTAGATGGTATTTTTCTAAGCTACCTGGAGTTGGGTATAGATTCCATTTTCCCTCTTCATAGTGAGGGTCAAAGCCATTTTCTCTCGCTCCCCCACCTGGGAAATGCTTCGTTGTCATCGCAATACTATCAGTTCCTATGGTTTCCCCTTGGAATTCGTCAAGGATACGACCAATCACATCGGCAATAAACTCTGGATCTTCTCCAAACGTTCCATACGTACGTTGCCATCTCGGGTCTGTCACCACATCTGCCATATACATATACCCTTTTCTTAAACCAGTAGCATTCCATTCTTTACGAGCAATGCTTGCAAATTCACTAATAAGGGAAGCATCCCCGCCATTTTGGATATCTCCTTTTGCCGCTGCTGCTAGTCCCAATGTTCCTGGCCATGTAGAGAAGATACCAATTGCATCATTCATGCCGAACACTGCTTCCCCATTTTCATTTCTGGAGTTTGATGCAACGATAACAGGAATCCCCAAGCGTGTTCCCTCAGCTACTTCATTCATCGTGTTCACCCATTCCGCCATTTCAGCAGGAGTGAAGTTATCTCTTAAAATAAAATGTCTTAGTTTCCTGTTAGCAATCGTATGAGTGGTTCCGTATACTTTGCTAGTAGCGAAGATTGTTTCTCCTTTTTCTACAATACTTTCATCTAGAATGCCTTCATGGCTTGTCTTGCTCTTATCTTCTTGGGCAAGTCCCATTTTTCTTGAATTAATCAGCATCATCCCGATTTTTTCATCGATGTTCATCAAGGAAACAAGGTTTTCCGCACGTTCTTTCGGGCTTAAACGCCAATCTTCATAAGGATCTAGCTTGCCATTATTATTTAAATCTTTAAATTTTAAACCGTCTTGTTCAATGAGTTTCTTCGTTCTAACTTGTAACTCGGGTTGTTTTTGCATGTCATTTCCTCCTCATAGGTTTTTAAACAATTGGTTTTATGCATCAAGTTTCAATACAGGACCATCACTTGCCTCAACATCACCAGTTTTCATTGGTTTCACTTCTAAATATGCTTCTGTATTGGTAATAACGACAGGAGATTTAAGATCATATCCAGCTGCTTTTATCTTGTCTATATCAAATTCAATGAGTAAATCGCCTTTTTTCACTTGATCCCATTGCTTTACATGGGAAGTAAAATATTTCCCCTTCAATTCAATCGTATTATGACCAATAGAAATTAAGATTTCAGCCCCATCATTCGATGTAAGTCCAATCGCATGGTTACTCGGGAATAATGTCGTTACAACTCCGTCCACTGGAGAAATGATAGTCCCTTTCGTTGGTTCAATTGCGATTCCTTTTCCTACGATTTCTTTTGAAAAAAGGGGATCCTCAATTTTATTCAATGAAACGATATGTCCAGTTAATGGACTTGCAATCATTTCTTTTTTTACATTACCAAATCCAAATTCTTTATTTGTCTTGTTCGCAACCCTTACATCGTTCTTCCCTTCATATCCAAATACAAGAGTTAGCACCATTGCTAGTAGTAAAGATGTAAACACACCGATTGCAAATATTCCGATTGGCGAAAATACAGGAATGGACAAGAAACTTGGAAGTGCAAAGGCCGTTGCTGAAACTCCTAGTGCTCCATTGATTGCCCCACCAACTGCTCCAGCTATCCCAACGTATACCATTGTTCGCTTATAGCGGACGAGTAAACCATATGTGATGATTTCGGTTGTCCCTGCTAATGCACTTGGCAGAAGCCCTGATCCAGCAAGTGTTTTTAATTGTTTATCTTTCGTTTTAAAGAATACGCCAAGCCCCATACCGATTTGAGCGAATGGTGCCGCGGCTGCTATCGCAATAATTGGATCAAGCCCCGATGCACCTAGATTTGCAATAGCGATTGGAATCACAGCCCAGTGAAGCCCTAAGATCGTAAGGAAAGACCAAGCCGCTCCCAATACCGCTCCTGTAACTAATCCACTTCTATCACTTAAAAACTGAATAACAAATGCTAAGCCCTGTCCAACATACGTCCCAAATGGACCAAAAATGAGAATGGTTAATGGCACGATAATGATTAAGGAAATCATTGGATTGATAAACATCTGCAAGTCTTTATAAATTACTTTCTTTAGAAACTTATCTAATAAAGCATAAATAGATGCAGCGATTAATATAGGAAACACGGTGGATGAATAACTTGCCAGTATTACCGGAATCCCTAAGAACGAAACATCCTGTGCTTGAGCCGTAACTAATTCCATATAATGTGGTTCTAATAAAGCGGCTCCAATTGCGGCCCCAACAAATCCATTGGCCCCCAGCTTGTTTGCCATCGTATATCCGAGGAAAACAGGGAAAAAGTAAAATACGGCATGTCCAGCGGAAGATAGAATCGCATAGGTACCGCTTTCAGCAGACAGCCAGCCTAATGATTTTAATATAGATAATAAAGCCGTAATCAAGCCCGAACCGGCAAGTACTCCTAAAATGGGTGCAAAGCTTCCACTAATTGCCCCTAATATTTTATTAAAGAATGTTTCCTTTTTATCTCCACTTGTATCATTGTTTTTCATGATCATGTCCTCCTTGTTGTATGTTCTTAGCTGTAAATGAAAAATTATTTTTATCTAATAGGAATAAAG
>NZ_JBALOX010000021.1:0-54590 GCF_036965165.1 Bacillus sp. JJ1521
AACCGTATTTACCACAGCTGCTTCTAATGCTGCCGTCCCACCTGAAGGAAGGAGCAAAACATCTTGTTTGGTCCCGAAGACTGTTTTGACTCGCCCGGTAGCATCTTGATACAGCTTTACAAATTCTGGTGTACGATGGCTAATCATATCCTGCGCCATGGCCAGTTCTACTTTCTTAGGAATGGGAGTTGGTCCAGGATGTCTAAGAATATTTTGATACATTTTTAATCCTCCATTTCACAACCTTAATAAGGTTGATTTATCTAGATTTGATTATATCTTATTTTAATGTATTTTTCAGTTAATTCCGTCTTTAACCAGAAAGGATTACATATCAATGATAAAAAAATAACCCTCTACTTTTTCAAGTGAAGGGTTAACAAAGTTAAGCGACGTACTCTTCTTTTTTTATATCAGTTGGGTCTTCCTTAAGATAATATTTTCCTTTTGTAGCAATAGCCAAAATAATCGTGAGGATAGCAGCAAGAATGCTTGCAAAAAATGCGGCCGTACTTTGTAAAAACGTACCCATATATCCTAGCGCGGCGACCGTTCCAAGGATACATGAAATTAATAGTGCGCCAACTCCTACTGGATTCCATTTATATAAGTACGCTTGTTTAGCCTCATAGTAACCTGGGCTAAGCTTTAATATTTTCTTAACGAAAACAGCATCTGTCACTAATATAGATGCCCAGGACAATAGGAAGACTCCTTGGAAAGTCAAGACTGTATCAAGGTGATTGACAATATTACCAAGCATTAAGAGGATAGCGGATACACCGGTTACAACGACCCAAAAACGTCTTCCAGGTTTAAAATGAAATACGTTTTCAAAAAAGTTCGATAGTGATAGTGAACCACTGTAAATATTTGTAACGTTAATTCTAACTTGGGTAATCATTGTAAATAATGCTCCCCACATACCTAGAAGTGTAACGATATACACACCAGGATTCGGTTCACCAAGACGAACACCGAACCAAATACCTAAACCGCCCATTACACCAAAACAGAAAATCTGTGGGACAAAGCCAATTGCAAATATTCCAATTTTCCTGTCTTTAGGTTTAAGAAAACGTGCGTAGTCGGACGCAAGCAGGGGAGTTAATCCCATAATTCCGTGTTGCATACCAATGCAAAGTAAAAGAGCTGTTCCTCCAACTTGAACGTTTTCTGGCATATATGTCCAGAAGCTTCCATCGTATAAGGACGGTGTCATAGCTGCGACAATAATCGCGGCAATTAAAAAAACGCCAAACAGTGGTAAGGACCATTTTTGTAATTTGTCCAATTGTTTGATTCCAAACCAGTTTAGTGGAATGACGAGGGTACCAAAGAATAGAATTAAAGCCCATTCAGGAATAACGGGTAAGAATTCGTGGACTGCGGAAACTAGAATTAAACCTTCCAGTGCACAATACATGATGAAATTTGTGGCATAAATAATGGAGGTCAAAGATGCGCCAATATATCCGAATCCGCCTCCCCTTGATAATAAATTGACGTTCATACCAGACTTTGCAGATAAGTACGCAATGAATGTTCCAAGAATACCGGCAACGATAATCGCATATATAGCGGAAATTATGGCGTTAATAGCACCAAACTGAAGTGCCATCACACTTCCCATTTGAAAATAAAAAATAGCCGTTGCAATTCCGAATGTAATATTCGTTATACTTAACCAACTCATGTTCCTCTTGTTAAGTGGTACTCTATCCAATGAATAATCATCACTCGCTTCATTGCGGTTCTGATCTGCTTGGATAACAGATCCCATTTTATCATCTCCTTTTGTGAATGTTTTCACAAGTGTGTTGCTTGTGTAATAAATAGTATTCTACAAACGCGCTTAACTGTTTGTAAGTATATCAATTATAAAATAGAGGTAGCAACCGCGATAATCACTCATATATCGTGATAAGACCCCATTAGAACGATTCTAGTAGACATAATCTGCCTCTATCTTAGGAATGGTTCCAAATACCGAATAATTCGATCTAAATGCTATTGAATATGCGTATTATGATGATGGATGGAATAACTTGCACAATTAGAAAAGAATAATTTTCGGATTTTGTCGAAATGAGGTAAACATATTATTTTTATATAGAATAGAACAGTGCCTTATAGAAATATTTTAGTAAAATCTTCTGAAAAATGTGTTAAAATAAATAGAGTCGAGATAACGTTATCATAGAAGCATTACATATGGTCTGCTATTAAAAGTAGTCGCGACAAGACAGGGATTGGAGGAATATCTATGACTGCTGGACTTATAATCATTTTACTACTCGTTCTATTTTTACCTTTCGTTGTAAAACCAATTGAACGAAATTTAGAACCCTTTTTATTTGTCATGGGCTTCCTAGCGGCACTGGTAAGCGGTGTCTTTAATCGGGAGTTATTTTTTCATGCGTTAAAAGACCCCATTTTCATTACGCTAGCTGTGCTTATCGCAGGTTTATTATTCAAATGGTTGAAGAGACCAATTGAAGGGGCCATCTTAAATGTTAGTCACAAAATGGATATCCGTTTATTTCTTGCAATAATCATTGTGGTTTTAGGATTATTATCAAGTATTATAACTGCCATTATTGCTGCTATCGTGCTCGTATCGATCGTAAGTACGTTAAGTTTGGATCGCAAAACCGAAATTCGGACTGTTATCCTAGCTTGTTTTTCGATTGGACTAGGTGCCGTTCTAACGCCAGTTGGGGAACCATTATCAACGATTACAACAAGTAAGTTAAAAGAGGATTTCTTTTATCTTTTTGAATTAATTGGTCTTGAAGTTATTGTTGCTGTAGTTTTAATTGGTGTTGTAGCACTATTCGCATTAAAACCAGTTGAGGGTGCTGGTGGCTTGGATGGGGACAACCAGGCAGAAAGCTACTCTGAAATCATTGTTCGTTCCTTTAAAATTTACCTATTCGTAATGGGTCTAACTTTATTAGGTGCAGGCTATGAACCATTGGTAAATATGTATTTACTTCATTTACAACCAGGGGTCCTTTACTGGATCAACATGATTTCGGCGATTCTTGATAATGCCACATTAGCTGCAGCTGAAATTAGTCCATCTATGAATTCAGAAACACTTCGCTTCTTGCTGCTAGGGCTAATCATTAGTGGTGGAATGCTAATACCAGGAAATATCCCCAATATCATTTCAGCTAACAAACTTGGAATTACAAGTAAAGAGTGGGCAAAATTCGGTGTGCCATTTGGTTTAGTTGTTATGGTTATTTTCTTTATTTATTTGCTTATTATGGGGTAACAATTAAGAGACCTAAAGAATGATCATCAAAAGCCACCTGCATTTTGACAACAGGTGGCTTTTGATTTTATTTAATTTGAAGGTTTTCCATTTGCTTAATAGATACAATTACATCTTGATCACTATAGGAACCCAATAATTGCATTGTCTCCTCAGGACTTGCTGCGTGGGAAGCAATCCGTGCCATTGCTTGTTCTTGGTTGTTGGTGATACCTAGATCGTTAAAGCAAGCCGGTAAGTCTAACATCTGCTAGAAAGGTATAAGTTCCTATACCTCATCTAATTTTAAAAGAAAACTGTATATGTAAATGTGAAATTTCTGCTAATACTTTGTGTTCTTTACCATAAGAAATACTTATCCATTTTCATAATAAAGATTAAATTTATTAATCACCCTTTTGCAANNGTACAAGGGGTGGTAGTAAATGGAATATATAATTCTATTTTTCATTGGGATTTGTGCGACGACTTTGGGGACGCTTGCTGGTGGTGGGGGATTGATTAGTCTCCCGTCAATGTTGCTTTTGGGGGTACCAGTTCATTCAGCAATTGGGGCGAATAAGGTTTCCAATACGATTAGTTCGTTCTCGAGCTTCTTCTATTTACTACGGAAAAAGGAGCTTTCTTTAAAAGAGTCGATTTGGATTATACCAGTTAGTTTAGCCGGGGGGATCAGCGGGGGCTTTATTGCTTCAAGGATTTCTGCAGAAAATATGTATATTGTGGCAATTGTCCTGTTATTGTTTGCTTTCATTGTTTCCTTTATCGGAAAAGGGAACTTTACAGGAAATGAACCATTGAAGTTTAACAAAATAAGTGCACCGGGGTTGTACAGTATTGGTATCTACGATGGGTTATTTGGTCCAGGTCAGGGGACGTTAATGCTTTATCTATACAATCATTTAAATATCGCATATATTCGTGCGGTTGGATTAGTAAGACTCGCTACGTTTTCTAGTTGTTTTGGGGCTGCAATGACGTATATTGCGACAGGTAAAATTATATGGCCAGTTACAATTGCATTGTTGCTAGGTTCCGTTACAGGGGCACAAATTGGGGTGCGCATTGCTCAGAAGCTAAAGCCCCAGTATGTAAAACCAATTTTAAGAATTGTAACAGTACTGCTTATTGTTCAAATTGTAAGTGAGAATGTACTTTAAATAAAAATCTGGGCTTAATGAAAAAGCCCAGATTTTTTTAGTTTTTGTTTGATTGGAGTACTGAGTTTGTTTAAAGGTTCTTTTAGCCAAGCACCAAACATGATGGCTGCCATGCCAAATAAAGTTAGGATAAAGAGATCATAGTAAACTGTTTCCCAGATAATCCCGCCAACAGCTTCACGTGTTAAACTGATGGCATAGCTGAATGGGAGGTAAGGGTGAATGTATTGAAAAAAGGAAGGCAGCAGGACAACTGGGAAAGTGCCACCCGAGCTTGAGATTTGTAAAACTAGGAGCACAATTGCTAAAGCCTTGCCGACATTGCCTAGTATTGATACAAGAGAGTAGATCATGACGACGAAGACGAGACTGATAAAAACACTAAACAAAATAAAGAAGAAGGGTGCACTTACTTCGACTCCTATTAGCCACATATCTCCAGCAGTCACAATAATGGTCTGCAAAATACCAATCGTTAAAAAGGTTAATGCTTTTCCAAAGTACTCCTCTTTTCCTGTTATGCTTTCAAAACCATGAGCATCAATCGAAAGTAGCGATATCATTAATAATCCGCCTACCCAAATTGCTAGTACTGTATAGAACGGCGTCATTCCCGTACCGTAATTTGGAAGAGGGAAAAGTTTATGAGAATCCAAAACAACAGGTTCAGCAAAGAAGCCACATTCTACCTCCGGATCATTTCTTAGCAACTCAATAACGTCATTAATGTTGGCTTTTTGATTAAGGTCACGAATTTTCCCAGCAAGATCATTTACCTTTTGATTTAAATATGGGTATTGATTACGAGCAGCACCGATGATGTTTTTCCCTTCTTGTAGTTGCCCATTCGCATTAGTAAGGATTGATTCAATTCTTGGTATGATTTGTTGTACCTTTACAATGATTTCCCTTGCCCCTTTTATGGTCTGTTTTGCATTTTTGAGCTGAGTTCGAATGTTTGGCTCAATTTCATTGTTGTATTGATGTATGAATGTGTCGATCTGGTCTCTTGTATTTTTTGAATAGCTTTGAACCTCTTCTAAGCTAGGTATGTTTTTGTCAATATCATTAATCTGTTGATACAAGGAATCTACTTGTGAAACGGCATTATCGAGATATTGATTCTGAACTTGAAGTTGTGACTTGTATTGCTTCCCAAGTGTATTTAATTCTGTTCGGATATCATTTAGTTGCTCATTTGATCGATTGTCAGTTAGTGAATCTAGTTGATTAAACGAGTCATTGATATCCGGGTTATTTAATCCGCTTTTCATGTCACTAAGTAGACTTTGAAGAGATTTGATATCCCTTTTGGTTGAGGCTAAATCAGTAGGGATATTATCTACTGATTGGATATAATCATCCACTGTGTGTGTTGCGTGTTGAACCTTTGCCAAATCCACTTTGATGAGTGGAGATAATTCATTAAAGCGGGTTTCAGCTTTTGTAAGGAAAGAATCCGCATCGTCAATTGTATGTAAGGCTTGGTCGGTCGTACTTTTCGCTTTTGGAATCAATCCCTGGATATCATCGATTACGGATTCTGCTTGATTTATTTCTCCGTAAGCATCATCAAGTGCCATTTTTATAGATGGCATTTTCTCTTGCAATAATAAGACATAGTTTTGAAATCGCTCAATATCAGGTTTATTCTGTTCCAGTTCAAGTCCAAGTCTATTAAAAGCATCAAAAATAGTCCCGTTTACCGTGGAAACAAACTGGCTTGTAATCTGTTCAGTAATGACACTGGCCCCTTTTTCTGTAATCTTTGGGGAGATGGCATTCACTTTTTCATTTACATAATATTGTATTGTTGCTTTTGTTGGGTGGTCGCTAATAACAGTTCCAAGCTTATTTGAAAAATCAGAGGGGATAATAATAACCGCGTATAGATCTCCAGATTTAACCTCCTTCATTGCTTGGTTGCGGTTGAGAAAATGCCATTCAAACGAGTTATTCTTTTTTAAGGTTTTAATTAAGTCATCTCCAATCTGAATTTCTTTATCGTCAATTATAGTCCCTCGGTCTTCACTAACAATGCCAACCGGAATTTGATTGGTATTGCCATAAGGGTCCCATGAAGCCTTGATGTTAAACCAAGCGTAAAGCGATGGAAGCAAAATAAGGGATAGGACAACTATAGCTGCAACCCAATTTGTTAACGTATTGTTAATATCATTTAAAAAGATCATCCTGATATTTTTCATATGGCAATTCCTTTCTCGAAAGACTCTTTCTATTAGTAATGCCATAAATTTTAACGAATATCAGATTTTCGTAGCCCTATTTGGTTATCCTAGTCAGAAGGAGCGTGAAGACAGTGGAATCATCATTTTGTCCAGTCATGTGGGATGAGGATCCAACACCCGAAGACCAGAAGGATTGCAAGAAATGTGGATTGTATCAGCAGGGTACACGGATGATCTGGGGAGAGGGAAATCCGACAGCTCCGATCATGATTATATTGGATAATCCTGGTGCCCGAGAAGATCGTGAAGGAAATCCAATGATTTGTGGAACAAGGCAGACCTTGCAGAAAGTAGCCCATGAAGCTGGGATAGATAAAGAGCAATTATATGTCACGTATATTTTAAAAAGACAGCCAAAACGGGCTTATGATAAGGAGAAAACACGCGAAATCTGCATGAATCATCTCCTTGCTCAGTTGGAGGAGCAGAAACCGAAACTAATTGTTTGTCTGGGCAATGTGGCAGTTCAGTCATTTTTTCAGAACACCGAACTCGAGGTTAAAGGACTTAGAGGAAACTTTTATCAGATGAATGGCTATCAAACGACTGTCGCGTACCATCCGCTTGCGGCCAGAAGAAGACCAAATTTGTATCCACTCCTTCTTGAAGATATGCAGTTAGTAGCATTAGAGCTTCGGAAACAAATCTGATAAAAGGACAGGTCAATATAAACCTGTCTTTTTTAGTTTCCAGTATATTTAAATGAGTATATATGCGTTTTTGTTAACTCAATGACTTCCTCAATAAACTCCTCTTCAGTTTCCTTGAAACCATTTGTGATCCAATTTTGGATAAGCCCGTAAAAGCCATAGGCTGTGTAGCGTTTAAAGTAGTCCATGTTGACTGGAATATTGTTGATTGTTTCAAATATAAATTTTTCTTGATAAATTTTTAAAATTGTTTGAGGGAAACTTGTATGTAATCCCGGTAATGTGTCTTCATATTTAATGAGCTCAAAAAAGGTACGATGCTAATCAATATAGGAAACAATATTAAAAGATGGTTTACCTATCTTTGATGTAAATACTTTTTGTCCGGGTGTATATGGTTTGCCAACAGAATTCCATAACCCCGTCATCATAGAATCTAGTAAATCTTCAGCTAAATCAATTTTATCCTGGTAGTGAACATAAAAGGTACTGCGATTATAGGATGCTTTATCTACAATATCCTTTACAGAAACGGAATGATAACCCTTTTCTTTAATAAGGTCGATGAGAGCAAGTTTTAGATGTTCCTTTGTACGATTTTGACGTTTAGAATGGATATCAAATTCATCATTCATTAAAAAAACCTCCCCCAAAATAGACAGTTTTGTTTCAACTGTCTACTAGTTAGACAATTCTATTTTAATTGATGATTGTTAAGTATACCTACAATAGTAGAATTAAATTATGAACAAATGGTGACAATACCGTTTGTGGTAAATATTACTCTACCTTAGGGTAACACTATATCCAAATTATATTTTATAGGGGAGGAATACAAAATGGGAAAATTACAAGGCAAAGTGGCTGTCATAACTGGTGGAGCTTCAGGCATTGGTGCAGCAACAGCTCGTTTATTTGTTGAAGAAGGGGCAAAAGTTGTTCTTGTTGACTTAAATGAAGAAAAAGGTAAAGCTTTTGAAGCGGAATTGAAAGCGCTAAATGCAGAAGCTCTATTTGTAAAAGCAAACATTACAAGTGAAGAAGAAGTGGCAAATATCTATAAACAAACAATCGAAGCATTTGGTAAAGTGGATGTTGTTTTCAACAATGCAGGTATTGGACGGGTTCAACCATCACATGAATTAGAGTATTCTGAGTGGAGAAATACAGTAAATGTGGACTTGGATGGTGTTTTCTTAGTAGCACGTGAAGCTATCCGTGAATTCTTAAAAGCCGATGGTGGAGTAATCGTAAACACTGCATCAATGTACGGTTGGGTTGGGTCACCAGGTTCAGCAGCCTATAACGCAGCAAAAGGTGGCGTAGTTAACTTAACTCGTTCACTTGCACTTGAATATGCTGAACAAAATATTCGTGTAAATGCGCTTTGCCCAGGTTTCATTGATACACCAATTATTCCTGAAGAAAGCAAAGAAGTTTTACGTACAATGACTCCAATGAAGCGTCTTGGACAAGCTGAGGAAATGGCTAAAGCTGTTTTATTCCTAGCTAGCGATGATTCTACATTCATGACCGGAAACAGCTTAATTGTCGACGGCGGCTATACTGCTCAATAATTAAAAAATAATGACTCATCACCAAAATGGTGGTGAGTTTTTTTGTCGGTATAATTTGTTTCCATGAGGGACCTTTAGTAGAAATAACGTTAATTTAAGTATATTGAAATAATAGTTTATTTAATTCTGACTTATTCATTTTGTATAAAAATAATAAAGATTCAAAAATATATTGACAACAGTATACTTGTCGACTAGTATGTAATTATAATTTGAAAGCGCTATCCAATTGATGGTAGGGCTAATTAAGAACTCTGTAATAAGATAATTTAAAAGAGGGGGATTTACATGTTGAAAAAGTTTGGGGTAGTTGCACTATTCGTTATTTTTAGTTTACTAATTGCAGGTTGTGGACAAGAATCTTCTGGTTCCGGATCAAAAGGTAAGAAAGTTGTTATCAAAATTGCGAATAATTTTGGTACAGACCATCCACATAATATTGCTTTAAAAGAAAAGTTTGAGAAAATCGCAGAAGAAGAATCTAATGGAACTTTGGATATTCAAATCTATGAAAATAATAAATTAGGTAAAGAATTAGAAACATTTGATGGGGTAAGAAATGGTTCGATAGAAATGGCTATTGCTGGTACAACTGTATCTGGTGATCCAGAAAAACTAAAAGTCGGTGACTGGCCATTCCTATTCAATGACTTAGATCATGCAAAGGCAGCTTTTACTGGAGAAGTTGGTGCTGAAGTTGCTCAAGAATTAGAAGAAAAAACAGGAGTAAAAGTGTTGGCCTGGGCTGCAAACGGTTTCCGTGCATTTAGTAGCCATCAACCAATCACAAGTATGAAAGACTTTGAAACTTTTCGTCTAAGAATGCCTGATTTACCAGAATATATTGCAATTGGTGAATCACTAAATGCAAACGTTATCTCGTTGCCATTCTCTGAAATATTTACAGCATTAGAGCAAAAAGTTGCGGATGGTCAAGATAATCCATTATCCACATTAGTGGCAAATGGGTTCTATGAAGTACAAGACAACGTTTTACTTTCAAATCATGTTTTCAGTCCGAACATGTACGTGATTAATGCAGATCTTTGGGAAAATAAATTAACAGATGAACAAAGAAGTGCAATTGAAAAGGCAGCCAAAGAGTCCTCTGAATATCAATGGCAGTTATATGGAGAAAGTGTTGAAAAAGACATTGCTTTCTTAAAAGAAAATGGCTTAACAGTTACAGAGCCAACTGAAGAATTCAAACAGGACATGGTTGATGCAATGGATTCATTCTATAAAGAGCGTAAAGCAAAATATTCATGGGCTGAAGGAATCCTTCAAAAAATTGAAGATTTAAAATAATAATTTCTGTAAGAGGGGGAGGTCTTTACTTGTGTAAAAGGGGCATCCCCCCTATTTTCGAGGGAAGTGTAAAGCAGTTACAAATTTGTACATAAAGGGGAGTGGCATGGTGGAATTAGAAAAGGTCCGTTGGGGAATTATTGGATGCGGAACTGTCACAGAAGTTAAAAGCGGTCCCGCACTGCAAAAGGTAAAAAAATCAGAGTTAGTCGCGGTCATGCGCAGGACCGGTGAACTTGCAAAAGATTATGCCCAAAGGCATGGTGTTCCGAAATGGTACGATGATGCGAACGCATTAATAAATGACCCTGAAGTTGATGCTGTCTATATTGCGACGCCACCTTCTTCTCATAAAGAATATGTGCTTAAAGTAGCAAAGGCTGGAAAACCAATCTATGTAGAAAAGCCTATGGCACTTAATATTGAAGAAAGTAACGAAATGATTGCCGCGTGTAAGGAAGCAGGCGTTCCGCTATATGCTGCATACTATCGTAGAGCAATGCCCCGTTTCTTAAAAATTAAAGAGTTATTGGATAATAATGCAATTGGGGATGTTCGCTTTGTCTCAACGACTCAGTATCAAGTAGCGATGGAAGATTTGAAGGATTCCTGGAGGGTTAAAACGGAAATATCAGGAGGCGGACTTTTATATGATATGGGAAGTCATACGCTAGACATATTGGACTTTCTCCTCGGGCCTATAAGGGAAGTAAAGGGCTTTACTTCAAACCAAGCGGGCATTTACCCTGCAGAGGATATCGTTACTGGGACTTATTTATTTGAATCTGGTGTCCATGGAGTTGGAAATTGGTGTTTTTCCGCTTTTACAGATGTAGATATAAATGAAATCGTTGGAAGCAAAGGAAAAATTACTTTTTCCACTTTGGGAAATGAGCCAGTGGTATTAACGACGAATGATGGGAAAACGGAGTGGAGCTTTGAACCACCACAACACGTACACCAACCACTAATTGAAATAATTGTGGCAGAATTAACTGGAGAAAATGAAAAGTGCCAGAGCACGGGTATTTCTGGGGCAAGAACAGACTGGGTAATGGGTGAATTTTTCAAATAAAACCAATTAACCATTTTTGAATGACTCCTTCTCTAGCCTGTCGGAGTTTAAGGAGCATTCTATTTAAAACTATAAGAGTTACACTAATTTTTTTTCTGATTTATCGGTCGACAAGTATCCTGAAGTTCTGTGATTTGTTAAGTAGTGTTGTTGAATAGTATTTTCAAAATAAAAGAGTGGCAGATAAGGAGTTATGAATATGAGAATAGCATACCAAGAGATGAAAGAAGAATTCAAACGCGTACTAATGAAGAAGGGGTTCGCTGAACAAGATGCTGCGGAGGCAGCTGAATCATTTACGAATAATAGCTGTGATGGAGTTTATTCACACGGGGTAAATAGATTTCCAAGGGTTATCGAATATATTGAAAAAGGCTATATTAAGCCAGATGCAGTTCCGGAAAAAATCAGTAGTTTTGGTGCAATCGAGCGATGGGACGGGAATTTAGCATTAGGAAACCTTACTGCAAAAAAATGTATGGATCGGGCAATTGAATTGGCCGGGGAATATGGAATAGGGTGCGTAGCATTAAAAAATACAAATCACTGGATGAGGGGTGGAGAATTTGGCTGGCAGGCAGCGGAAAAAGGATTTATCGGAATTTGTTGGACAAATACACAACCCAATATGCCTGCATGGGGTGCTCAAGACAGAAGAATCGGTAATAACCCAATTATTCTAGCACTTCCAAGAGCAGAAGGGCCAGTTGTTGTAGATATGGCGATGTCACAGTTTTCCTATGGGAAGATTGAAAAATATAAAATGGATGGTCAAGAATTACCTGTACCAGGAGGATTTGATAGTCAAGGGAATCTTACTACAAACCCTAAAGCAATAGAAGAAACTTGGAGAGTACTGCCGGTAGGTTATTGGAAAGGTTCAGGTTTGTCAATCGTTCTTGACATGATTGCTTCTATGTTGTCAGGAGGAAATACGACACATGGTGTAGGAAAACTAGGCGATGATGAATATGCATTATCACAAGTGTTTATTTCTATTGCGCCAGATAAACTAGGCAATGGTTCTGGAGAGGAAATGATTAACGACTCAATTAAATACATTAAAGAATCGGTTCCGGCTACAAGTGGCAATGAAGTGTACTACCCAGGAGAGCGTACGATGAATACAAGAAAAGAGAACACTGAATTAGGAATACCTGTTGACGAAGAAGTATGGCAAAAAATTAAGTCTATGTAAGCAATTAACGTAAAAGGCATTCGGACGGTTGGGGCAATGACAGGTGCCGCCTTATGTTGATGAGTCACGAGAAACTTTACTTTATAAGGATGATAACAAATGAAAGCAGTCAGAATACCAGAAGCGCATGTAATCGAACTAATAGATGTAGAAGAACCAGTGATTGAACAAGAAAATCAAGTGAAGGTTAAGATAAAAAGAGTCGGTATTTGCGGTTCAGATATGCATATTTTCCATGGAACAAACCCACTTGCTACATATCCTAGAATCGTAGGACATGAGGTGGCTGGTGAAATTATCGAAGTAGGAGCAGGCGTAAACAAGGTCGCGGTTGGTGATCATGTTGTAATTGAACCAATTACTTATTGCGGTGAGTGCTATGCTTGTAAGACCGGCAGGCCAAATGTATGTAAAGAAGTATCTGTATTTGGAGTTCATGAGGATGGCGGCATGAGAGAATTTGTTGTAATTCCAGAAAAACAAGTACACAAAATAGACTCAGAAATTGATTGGGATGAAACTGTTATGGCGGAGCCTTATACGATTGGTGCCCAAGCAACATGGAGAGGTAACGTTCACAAAGGTCAAACAGTTTTTATTCAAGGTGCTGGCCCAATAGGGATTACGGTTTTAAAAATGGCCAAGTTACGCGGAGCAACCGTGATTATTTCAGATTTAACAAATGAGCGTCTAGAATTTGCTAAAGAAAATGGTGCCGATTTTACCATTAACCCAACAGAAGTCGATGTTATTGATCAAATAAATAAAATAACAAATAGCGAAGGTGCTAATGTCGTAATAGATGCTGTCGGTATTCCACAATCATTTGAATTGAGTGTAGAAGTTGCTTCACCGGCAGGTTATGTAGTTACATTAGGATTTAATGCAACTCCATCATCTGTCGCGCTTATGCCAATTACTAAGAAAGAGTTAACAATTGTTGGCTCAAGGCTTCAAACAAACCAATTTGGTAAAGTAATAGAATTAATTAATCAGAAAAAATTAACCCATAGTGGCTTGGTGACCCATAAATTCCATGTAGCTCAGGTGAAAGAAGCATTTGAATTTATCAAGGGAAATCCAGATAAAGTGAGAAAAGCAGTTATAACATTTGATTAACAGGCTTTGGCCTATCAAAACGTGCTAATTTTTAAATGCTATCCAAGAAAAGGAAGAGATAAAATGAAATTTCCAAAGGATTGGTTACAGAATGATTCCTTAAGTGAACTCATTACAAGTGAATTAAGGTTACAGATAATTAATGGAGATTTCGAGAATGGTTCTGTTTTAAGTGAAAACAAAATATCGAGTTTATTCGAAACAAGCCGCTCACCGGTTAGGGAAGCTTTTAAAACCTTAGAAATAGAGGGGCTTGTTAACCTGGGAAGAATGGGTGCAACGGTACAAGGGTTAGATGAAGAAGGAATTAGAGAATTATATGATGTCAGATTTTTATTAGAAAATTTTTGTGTTAAAAAGATATATCATGACTTTGATTCAGATAGGGCAAGTGAATTCTATAGAATTCTTGATTTAATGAAATTTCATGCAAAATATAATGATTTTACAGAATTTGCCTATCAAGATTTGCTTTTTCACGAAACTATGATATTACTCGCAGATCATAAAAGGGTCTTATATTTTTGGAAGAATATACGAAATATTATTCTATGTTTTGTACTCGTTGCGACAGAAAAAAGGTTTAAAGAGGAAAAGGATAAAATTGGAAATCTAATAAATGAACATAAGTTACTCATTGATGCAATGGTAGAAAAAAATGAACAAAAAATAGATGATTGGATGAAGGATCATTTATTAGATACAAATGCATCGGTATTGAGTGCTTATTTAAAAAAGTGAAAATAAAAGATTTTCATTCTAGTTGGATAAAAGGGGTTTGTATAAATGCAAAAACTGGAATCGTTATTAAATAGGATACTAAAAATATTTATGGCTGTTTGTGTTGCTTCCATGAGTATTCTCATATTTTCAAACGTTGTTTCTAGATATGTATTTGATTCAAGTATTACCTGGGCAAATGAATTGTCCCGTTTCTTTTTTGTATGGCTCATATTTTTGGGGGCAATTAAAGCATTAAAAGAGAATGAGCATATGGGAGTAGATTTATTGATTAGAAGGTTTCCCAAAAGTGCCAGAAAGGTTTCTTTTCTATTTACAAATCTAATCGTACTCGTTCTACTTTATCTCATTTTTGATGGAAGTATTATCATTACACAATTAAGTGTTAATAGTCCGGCACCAGCTACAGGAATTCCATTTGCTCTTATTAATGGAATGGGAATTGTTGTAAGTATCGGCATGGCGATAATTGTTATCGTTCGTTTGATAAGGGTTATCTTTTTTAAAGATGATGTGGATCAATATATTTTTCCGAAACACGAACTAGAAGAAATTGACGGCGGGGAAGAGAGGATTAATAAATGACATTATTAATATTTATAGTCGTATTATTTGCATTAATTCTAATTGGTATGCCAGTTGCGTTTTCTCTCATAGCCACTTCCATTGTATTAATGTTTTATTTAGATGTATTTAGTACACAAGTTATAGCAACAAATATGATCAGTGGAGCAGATAATTTTCCACTAATGGCAATACCGTTTTTCGTACTTGCTGGTGAAATAATGAATGCAGGTGGAATGTCAAATCGAATTGTAAATTTTGCAATGTCCCTATTCGGTCATATTCGTGGCGGATTAGGTTATGTAAGTATTTTTGCTGGGGTTTTATTAGCTGGATTATCCGGATCGGCTGTAGCGGATACGGCAATGCTAGGGGCTATCTTAATACCGATGATGGTAAAAGCAGGGTACAGCCGTGAAAAGTCAACAGGGTTGATTGCTTCAAGTGGAATTATAGCGCCGATTTTACCACCTAGTATTCCGTTGATTGTATTCGGTGTTACGAGTGGTGTTTCGATTACAAGTTTATTCATGGCTGGTATTGTTCCAGGAATTATGATGGCCATTGGATTAGTGATTATTTGGGCTCTCATGATGAAAAAAGGTGATGTTACAGTTCTGCCAAGAAAAAGTGCTAAAGATGTTTGGAAGGGTTTACTAAGCTCATTCTGGGCTTTATTATTACCTGTTATTATTATCGTTGGATTACGTGGAGGTATTTTTACTCCTACTGAGGCAGGGGTAGTTGCTGCATTTTATGCTTTATTAATAAGTGTTGTAATCTATCGGGAATTAAAGTTGTCTGCCCTGTATGAAGTACTTGTTGCAACAGCGAAGACAACGAGTACCGTTATGTTTCTAATTGCAGCTGCGATGATTTCTGCATATTTAATTACAATATCTGATATTCCAATGGTTATTAGTGATTTCCTAGGGCCATTTACTGAAAACCCAACAGTTCTTATGCTAGTTATTGTGTTCATCTTATTTGTCGTTGGAACGGCAATGGATATCACTCCGGCTATTTTAATTCTAGTTCCTATCTTGATGCCGTTAGTAAAAATGGCTGGAATTAATGAAGTTTACTTTGGAATAGTCTTTGTATTTGTTTTAACAATTAGTCTATTAACTCCACCGGTAGGAACCGTTATGAACGTTGCTGCGGCGGTTGGAAAAGTTAGTATCGCTCAATTCGTGAAGGGTGTATGGCCATTCTTAGTAGTATATTCAATTATTGCGATTTTACTAGTATTGTTCCCATCCATCGTTCTTGTACCTTTAGAGTTTTTCCTTAAATAAGTAGAAAAGAAGAAGGGGTGGTTCTCAACCAACCCCTTCTTCATCTTTATGCCCTATTGTTGTTCGCCATTACGATGAATGGTCAACTGATGAGACACCGGAATTACCACTTTCAGCGTCAAATGCCTCCTTGATGGCTTTCCGCAATTGACGTTCAACTTCCCACTGCTCACCATTTTCTGTTTTCGCAATGACACGCAACACAATATCAGAGGTTCCAATTTCCTGAACACCAATGACATTGGGTCCATCGACAATAGACTGATTGTTGGCAGCAACTTGGTCACAAGCTTCTTGCATCACCACAATGGCTTGATCAATGTCCTCATCGTAAGCAATCTTTATATCAACAAGTGCGCGCATATTCCCTCTGGAATGGTTACTCACACTTTTAATGTCTCGATTCGGAATATAATGTAAGGTCCCATCAAATCCTCGAATTTGCGTTGTACGTAATCCTACAGATTCAACAACCCCACTAAGAGCTCCAAGGGTTACATAATCGTTCACATCAATTTGCTTTTCTAATAATAAGAAGAAGCCAGTTACAACATCACTTACTAGTCCCTGGGCTCCAAAACCAATGGCTAGTCCCACAACTCCAGCGCCAGCAATAAGACTTGCAACAGGGATATTAAAAATGTCAAATATGGAGGCAACCAAAATAAAGACCAACGCATAGGAGAGGATGTTTTCCATAAGCTTTTGTAGCGTGTGCGCTCGTCCTAAAGAAATATTTTGTTTATCCTGTAATTTCGTAAAGGTACGGTCAATGACTTTGTTCCCAATCTTTTTAACAATGATAAATGCAATGAAGACCCCGATTATTTTTAAGGCTGTAAAACCTGCATTGATGAGCAGGGCCTCCCAATTGTAATTGAACAAACTATCATCCTTCCTCATGTTTTTCTTTTTTCATAGTAAGAGAATACCACAATCACCTTGAGCAGATAAATAGACGGAAAAATTTCGCTTAATAAGTAATTATCATTAAAGTTCGCCTTAATTGACGGAGAAATTCCGCCTATTGACTCGGAAAATTCGAAAATAGGGGATTTTACTTGGCTTAATCGGAAAACCCACCCTTATTTCCCCCGAAGCGCGCTTCATTTTGCATATTACCGGAAAATCTCCGCCTATTTGCCTGGTGTACATTTCTAATAAAGAAACTCGCCAATTGGCGAGTTCTATATGACTGTATTTTACCTGCTTACTTTGTATAGTTATCAAAATATCCTTGGATGTAGACGAATGGAGTTCCTTTGTCTCCGCTTCCTGATGTTAGGTCAGAAAGAGAACCGATAAGGTCAGTTAGTCTTCTAGGTGTTGTTCCTTGTGCTTCCATTTGACCAACAAGGTCGCCTTCTTTGTTCGCGATAAATTCAGAGATTGCTTTTTTAAGTTCTTCACCTTTTAAATCAGCAAAATTGTTATCAGCAAGATATTTTAATTTTACTTCATTTGGTGTACCTTCAAGACCTGCAGTATAGGCAGGGGATACAACTGGGTCAGCTAGCTCCCAAATTTTTCCGACAGGGTCTTTAAAAGCACCGTCTCCGTAAACCATAACCTCTACATTTTTACCGGACTTCTCTTTAAGAAGCTCTTGAATGTTATCAACGATTGGTTGGCAATTACGAGGGAAAAGCTTTACACTTTCTTCCGTTGCTTTGTTTGAACCAAGTAAACCATATTGTTCATTATAACCGCTACCGTCGATAGATTCAGAAAGAATATTGTCAAGACTGTAGACCTTTTCGCCACCATTTGCTTTTAAAATTCTCTTTGTACGGAATCTCGTGTGTATATCACAAGTTAAAACGTTCTTTGTATAGTCTAAAATGGTTTTTGGATTGTTTGAGAAGATAACCTCACATTCAACCCCATATTCTTCGACTAACGATTTATAGTAATCAATGTAATCTACGCCAGTAAAGGGATGTGTATTGTATCCGAAAAGATCACGGAATTGTTGTTCTGTTAAAACATCTGTCCAAGGGTTTACCCCTTTTTCATCAAGAAGATCGATGTCCACTAAGTGGTTACCAACTTCATCTGAAGGATAGCTTAACATTAGGACAATTTTTTTCGCACCTTTCGCGATTCCACGAAGGTTGATTGCAAAACGGTTACGACTTAGAATTGGAAAAATGACGCCAACAGTGTCATCACCAAACTTTGATTCTACATCCTTTGCAATATCATTAATGGTCGCATAGTTTCCTTGAGCACGTGCAACAATAGATTCAGTTATTGTCACGATGTCTTTGTCCTGAATGGTAAAACCTTCAACCTCAGAAGCCGTTAATACAGTATCAACAACGATTTGCTCTATGCTGTCGCCTTTATTGATAATAGGTCCACGTAAACCTCTTGCAACAGTTCCAACTACTCTTTCCAAAACAATCACTCCTACATGCTAATAGACTTAATGTAAATAATATCTACTAGTACTATACATCTAATATATGATATAAGTAAAATTAATATATCTAATAATGGGTATAAGGGTGAGTTATATGATAGGAAAATTAGATTTATATAAGGTTTTTAGTGTGGTTGCAAAGAATGGAAGTTTTTCGAAGGCGGCAAAGGACCTTTTCATGACACAGCCTGCAGTTAGTCAGGCGATGATGCAGTTAGAAAGGGAGTTGGACATTCGGCTGTTTAATCGCACACCAAAAGGGGTGACTTTGACGAATGAAGGAAAATTATTATTTGAATATGTCCATTCCGCGATGAATCTCCTCCATGTTGGAGAGGAAATGATTTTAGAATTTAAAAATCTGACGAAAGGCGAATTAAGGATTGGTGTAGGGGATACGATATCAAAGCACTTTTTGCTGAAGTACCTAGAAACCTTCCACATGGAATATCCAAATATCAAGTTTAAAATTGAAAACGGTACGACCCAGGAGCTTATTTCTTTGTTAAAGTTGGGTGAGGTCGATCTTGCGGTTTGTAATTTCCCTGTAGATGATCCTGTTCTCGCGCAAATCCCTTGCATGGATATCCACGACATTTTTGTGTGTGGAGAAAATTACAATAAGTTTTTGCCTAAATCAGTGAGTTTACAAGAATTAATTAAGCATCCTTTAATCATTCTTGAACCAAAGTCAGTTTCTCGAAAGTATGTCGATGAGTTTTTGTTATCTAAGGGTTTAAGGATTTCACCCGAATTTGAACTAGGCTCACATGACTTGCTGTTAGAATTTGCGAAAATAAACCTAGGTATCGCTTGTGTCACGAAGGAATTCTCACAGGAATATTTAGTAAAGGGCATTTTACACGAGGTGCCGATAAATGAAGAAATTCCAAAACGAAGCATTGGAATCTGTTACGTCAAAAATGTACCACTATCAACCGCGTCGACAAAATTTTTGGAGATCATCGAGAACCGTAGGGACGGTATTCCTGGTTAATCTTGAACCGCCCCACGTGTTTATTCCACATAATATATTTTTGAATGGGTAGCATCATAGCAATAAAGTCTTCCGCCATATGCACAGCCGCCATCAATGCCGATAATGTTATTTTTACCGAAATACATGTCGTTGCTTTTATGTAAGTATTTTGTAGGTGTATGGCCGAATATGACCGTTTTTTCTCCGGTATATCCATTGTGAAATTCCTCTCGAATCCAGACGAATAGATGGGGGTCTGTTGATTCTAATGGTGTTTCCGGATGAACACCTGCATGAACAAAAATATGTGTATCTGTTTCATAGTAATAAGGAAATTCTTTTAAAATGTCTAAATGAGGTCGGATTTCTTCATTCATTTCAAGAAGGTTTGGCATTTCTTCTGTTGTGTACCAATACTTGGCATCATCTTTTTCAATGTGGTAGCCATAGTTTTGGAGCGTTTTAATTCCGCCATTGTAAAACCATCTTTTGACGCTCATCGAATCAGCACGAAAGGCCTCCATCATCAATTTTTCGTGATTGCCAATTAACGCAATCGCACCGTCATTTCGTAATTGAATCACTTTATCTAAAACGGCCCTTGATTGTGGTCCACGATCAACGTAGTCTCCTAACAAAAAAAGCTGATCTTGCTTATAATCATATTGTACAAGCTCCAATAGTTGCTCGAATTTATCTAAATCTCCATGAATATCACTAATCGCAAGCATTCGCTTCACACATCACACAACCTTTTTCATTATAGGTACTTCTATTTTAACACATCCTACATTTAGTTAAGGAATCCCCCATTTTGTATAATCTTTATTGATTTAAAAAATACTAGAAGTATTAAAAGGAAAGTTGTGTCGTCAATGAAATTAAAAAGTCAGTTATCAGTTGCATTTATCCTTTGTCTCTTTTCGCTAATCGTCTTTGGTGTACTGGCCTATTATGTTCACGGTCATGATATTATTCGATTTGACAGCCGTGTCATATCGCTGATACAGGGGATGGAGTCGGTCTGGCTAACCTTTCTGATGAAGTTCCTTTCGTTTATTGGATCAGCACCAGTTATCATTGTTTTATCCATTTTAATTCTGTTTTTCCTATATAAAGCATTAAAGCATCGCTATGAGCTCATTTTGTTTGTGGGAGTAATGGTGGGGTCACCGCTTTTGAACATTTTATTGAAGGAATTGTTTAAACGAGTAAGACCAGATTTTCACCGATTAGTTGAAATTTCAGGCTATAGCTTTCCGAGTGGACATGCGATGAGTGCTTTAACGTTTTATGGGATTATCACGTTCTTGTTGTGGCGTCATATTTCAGTAAAGTGGGGGAGAATAGCACTTCTTACGTTTAGCGGACTTATGATTTTCGGTATAGGGATGAGTCGGATTTATCTGGGTGTTCATTACCCAACCGATGTAATCGGAGGCTATTTCGCAAGCGCCGTGTGGCTAGGATTTTCAATTTGGACCTTTCAATGGTTCAAGGAAAGACGAGCGGTTAGGTATGCAAGGCTGGGAACTGGATAAGTTACCCCAAGCGGCACAATTACATGTGTCGAATCTTGGGGAAATGTTTTAATTGAATATGAAAGCGCTATCAATTATAATAAAGTCAGGTGGATGACATGTGTGGTCATCATGGTATTTGGCGAAGGTGGGGCCAATACTGTAGTGAGGTAATACATTAACGAGTAACTTTTTAAAAGTATTCTTTAAAAGAGACCTTTTAATTCGGTGGTGAATTAAAAGGTCTCTTTTTTTGATGTTATTATTATTTCAAATTAAGTCAGCCTCATCGAACTCCTGGAAATTTGATGATTGTTTTGGAAGGATGAATTTCTCATAAAACTTGTGGAAGATAAAATTCATCAGAGCGTCTGAAAAAATCAACATAAAAAACTTGGCAGAACTAATTTTTAATTTGAAAAATTGTAGCTTTCTAAGTAATGAAACGACCGGATATGCATAAATCCAATCTGCCACAAGGTTTATGATCGTGTATGGGAGAAACTTCCCCTTTGATAAATTAAACACCCAATAAGTTGCAAAAAGATAGGGTCCCAATATTAATATACAAACGTCACACACCATGGCACCAACGCTGCCCTTTACCTTCCAGAGCTTATGTACAGTAAAGTAGAAAATCTCAAACATTATAATGCTAGAAGAAAACAAGGCAACAGGTAAGTATTTTATGTAAGATTTCTTTGGAAGTAACACTGCTGCAACCACCGAACATAGAACAATAAAAATCCTAATGCCGTTTTTTAACATGTAAAACAGTCCTTTCAGAACCAAGTTTTTCTTAATGTGTTCTAAGAGAAAGGTTCTTATACGAAAAACAAGGTCCTGGACAGGCACTAGGTGGGCAATTGGGACCACAAGAACCGTCCCTACGGTTCCGTTAAATTAGTTCGATGGAACTAAATTCCAATGCTTACAATAATTATAAATAATATTTTGATATAATTTTATTTTCTGAAAAGTGTTGATTTTGGGTATTTTTCGTGATATATTAATGACTATCAAATTGAGATTTGTAAGCAAGTGGGTTTATCAGTATAATTTTTATGCTCTAGATATGCTATCGGGAAAACTACTATTTAAAGGTTATCTAGGGTGTTTTAGGAGGAATAGATATGTCATCTAGAGGTTCATTTAGCTACACCATAGCAGTAGGATTTATGCTATTTGCATTATTCTTTGGAGCGGGAAATTTAATATTCCCAGTTCAAATAGGTCAATTAGCAGGAAGTAATGTTTTTTCAGCGAATTTCGGTATGCTTATTACAGGAGTAGGTTTACCTGTTCTTGGTATCATGGCGTTAGCTTTCTCAGGTAAAAGTGATTTGGAATCACTAGCAGGCAGAGTTAATCCATTATATGGAGTTTTCTTTACCGTTGCCCTTTATTTAACAATTGGTCCTTTATTTGCAATTCCAAGAACAAACACGGTAGCGTATGAGATTGGGATCGCACCCTTTATTGAGAATCAAGCAAGCCATCTACCATTAATTATTTTTACAATCATCTTTTTCGGTTTAACATTATACTTTTCACTAAAATCTAGTAAGATTGTTGATATTGTCGGAAAAGTACTAACACCGATTTTATTAGTAGTCATTGCGGTCCTTATTATTGCGGCATTTGTTAATCCAATTGGTGCAATCCAAGACCCTACAGAAACATATGCAACAAATAGTTTCTTTAAAGGCTTCCAGGAAGGCTATAACACAATGGATGCACTTGCAGCGTTCGTGTTTGGAATTATCATCATTAATATCATGAAAGAACGCGGTGCACGTACTAAAAAAGAAATCATGGTTTCAACAGGTAAGGTTGCATTAGTTGCCGGTGTATTATTAGCTGCCATCTACTCTTCACTTGCATACTTAGGAGCTACAAGTGTGGAAGGATTTGGCATTATGGAAAATGGTGGAGCGGTTTTAGCTTCTGCTTCTCAGCACTTCTTTGGTTGGTATGGTAAATTAATTCTTGCTGTTATCGTTATTGCAGCATGTTTAACAACAAGTATCGGACTTATCACATCTTGTGCAGCATATTTCTCAAAATTAGTTCCTGCTCTTTCTTATAAGCGATGGGCAGTTATCTTTACATTATTTAGTGCAGTTATCTCAAACTTTGGTTTAAGTACAATTATTAACTTTTCAATTCCAGTACTTGTTTTGCTTTATCCATTGGCAATGTGTTTAATGGTATTAACATTCTTACACCCTCTATTCAAGGGACGTAAGGAAGTGTACCAAGTTAGTATTTTAGCTACATTCATCCTAAGTATTAATGATGGATTGAACGCAGCTGGTGTAAAAATTGCTGCTATCAATGAACTATTTACAGCAGTTCTTCCTCTTTATTCCGTAGGATTAGGGTGGATCATTCCAGCGATTATCGGCGGGGTAATCGGATATTTAATTAGTATCATTAAAAATGGTGCTCTAAATCCAGAGCCAATTGAAGAATAACCAAGAAGTCACAATGGGCAGTTATTACTTGCTCGTTGTGATTTTTTACTCATTGCTTAGATTTACATCCAAAATCATATAATATGAAACTTTTGACATTCTCTTAAAAAGGAAATATAGTTTAGGTGAGTAGTAAAAAACATATTTTATATAATGGATTGTTACTGCAGAGGCAGGCAAAACCTAATTTACATTTATTAAAATACACATGTATTTAATTTATGTAACATGGTATTGTCTGTCTTTATTTGTTTTTACTAGCAATATAACCAAAATTATTATATGGAGGATAAATATAATGCAAAACAATAGTAAATTTCCAAAAGGTTTTTTATGGGGCGGTGCTACTGCAGCTAATCAGTTAGAAGGTGGCTTTAGTGAAGGTAATAAAGGTTTGAACATTGCCGATGTCTTACCAGGAGGTAAAGTAAGAGGTTCTGTCAGATTAGACCCTAATTTTGACTTTACTATTAACAAAGAGAAATACCATTATCCGAATCATGATGCGATCGACCATTACCATCGTTATAAAGAAGATATTGCTTTATTTGCAGAAATGGGATTCAAAGCATATCGTATGTCTATTGCTTGGTCTAGAATATTTCCAAATGGTGATGAATTAGAACCAAATGAAGAGGGATTGGCTTTTTATGAAAAAGTATTTGATGAATTACACAAATATGGAATTGAACCGGTAGTAACTCTTTCTCATTATGAAATGCCTCTCCATTTAATTAAAGAATATGGTGGTTGGAGAAGTCGTGAAGTTGTAACTTTCTTTGAAAGATATGCAAGAACTGTTTTTAACCGCTATAAGAATAAAGTTAAATATTGGTTAACATTCAATGAAATAAATAGTGGATTAAGAATCCCTCTTTATGGACTTGGATTTATTCGAAAAACAGAAGAAGATAAATACCAACCAACATTCCAAGCATTTCACCATCAATTCCTAGCTAGTGCCTTAGCGGTCAAACTAGGTCACGAAATTATTCCAGGTTCTCAAATTGGTTGTATGATTCTTTATGCACCAGTATATGCTTACGACTGTAATCCCGAAAATGTGATGTTTGCTTTAGAAGAAAAACGTTTCTTTAATTATTTCTGTGGAGATGTTCAAGTAAAAGGTAAATATCCTAGATTTATTAATAGATACTTCAAAGAACATAATATTGAACTTGATATACAAGATGGAGATTTAGAACTACTAGAAGAAGGAAAAGTAGATTTTATTTCTCTTAGCTATTATATGTCTCGTACTGACAAATTGGATAATCCGGATAAAGGTGAAGGAAATATGATTGGTGGTGCTAGAAATCCATTCCTTAAAGCAAGTGATTGGGGATGGGAAATTGACCCTACTGGTCTTCGTATTTCTTTAAATGAATTATATGACCGTTATGAAGTCCCTTTATTTATTGTAGAAAATGGATTAGGTGCTCATGATAAAATCGAAGAAAATGGTTCGATTAATGACGATTATCGGATTGAGTATCTAAAAGAACATATTAATGCAATGGCTGATGCTATTGAAGATGGCGTTGAAATGATTGGGTACACTTCTTGGGGTTGTATAGATCTTGTTAGTGCTGGAACAGGGGAAATGGCAAAAAGATATGGCTTTATTTATGTAGATAAACATGATGATGGAACTGGAGCATTAGAGCGTAAAAAGAAAAAGTCTTTTTACTGGTATCAAAATGTGATTAAAACAAATGGTGAAGAATTATAAATAATACGTATAGAAATCCAATAGCTCCCCACTTTTCATTGAAAAGTGGGGAAAGCTAAAGACTAAGGTGGCATAAGACATGAAATTAATAGCTTTAGATTTGGATGGAACAACTTTAAATTCAAAAAAGGAAATTAGTGAAGAAACTGTAAAAACAATTAAGAAAGCACAAGAACAAGGGCATATTGTGATGGCACTATCTGGACGTGCTGCACACTCAATCACCTTTGAACTGAAAAAACATGGTCTTAATTGTATAGTTGGTGCCAATAATGGAGCTTCACTATACGTGGACGATGACTTAATAAGTATGATTACTTTAACACCTGAGCAACATCGGAAAATAATCATGGAACTAGATAAAGAGTTTATACCTTTCAATATGTCTACTAATAAAGGAGTCTTTGCACCAAAAAACTGGGAAGAACGTTTGCGTAAAGTACTTTCTTCGGGTTTAGTGCCAGAGGAAAACTATAGTCATAAAAACTTTAAAATATTTACGACTCCTCCTCATATCTATGGTCACCCTATTTACGATAAAACGGAAGAAATAATAGATGATGAATCGATTACTATACAAAAATTTCTGATTTTAACCTTCGATCCTATACAGAAAAAAAGAATAGAAAGCTTTCTTAATTCAATTGAAGGTATAAATATCGCTTCTGCTACTCTGAACGTTGATATCATGCATGTCGATGCGCATAAAGGAAGTGCATTAAAACGAATGGCAGAATACTATAACATCCCCTTAGAAGATACGATTGCAATTGGAGATGATGCGAATGATATTGCTATGTTAAATATAGCAGGCCTTTCAATTGCTATGGGGAATGCAGAAGAAGAAGTTAAAAAATATGCGGATTTAGTTACCTTAACAAATGATGAAAATGGCGTTGCTTACGCAATCGAAAAATACGTTTTAGAAAAACAAACAACATAAAGGCAAGATAGGATCACCTGCTTTACATAGCATGTAGCTCGAATTCAAGGTCCTCCCTTTTGTAATAATCCTATAACTTGTTATAATAGAAGGTAGGATTGTTACTGGTAAAGCAGGCAAAACCTAAGTAAAGTGTTTCTTATTTGGGAGACGGTTTATTTAGGTTTTTTATTTTTATGTGGGAAAGGGGATTTTGGATATGAAACTGATTGCTTCTGATTTGGATGGAACTCTGTTAAATGATAATAGTAAGGTGAGCGAGGCAAATGTACGTGCCATTCAAAAAGCAATAGATAAAGGGATAAAATTTGTGGTTGTAACAGGAAGGTCCTATGATGCTGCACATACGCCGCTTAAGGAAGTAGGGATTACTTGTCCCGTTATTACCTTAAACGGTGCTAGTTCATTTGATATGGATGGAAATGTTTTACGAGATATTCCAATGGATTTGTCTGTTAGCAAGAAGGTGTATACTGCATGCCATAATGGTAAGATGTATACTGAATTTTTTACGAACAAAGGCTTATTCTCATTTGGAAGAGACAAGTTTATAGAAAGAATGACTAAGTGGTTGAAAACAACTTTTCCTGATTTTACAGATGAAGAAATTAATCAACGAATCGAGCAGCGTTTTCAGGATGAAAGTGTTCAGTTTGTTGAGGATTATGAACAGTTGGAAGCCATAAACGATCTTAAAATTTATAAGTTGTTAAGCTTTGCGGAGGATGAGGAAAGCCATACGCAAGTGTTAAATGAGCTTAAGGATGAGACTGGAACGGTGATTACGTCATCAGGATATTTAAATCTTGAATTTAACCACCCAGAGGCTAAAAAAGGCTTAGCACTCAAGGAATTGGCAAACAGCATGGGGATTAATATGAAGGATGTCATGTCATTGGGAGATAACTTAAACGATAAAAGTATGCTCGAAATGGCTGGACGCGGTGTTGCCATGGGGAATGCCAACGAAGAAATTTTGAATCTATGTAAATTCAAGACGAAAACAAACGAGGAAGATGGGGTAGCTTACGCAATCGAAGAGATGCTAAAGGAGTATTATCAATAAGGATGTGCCAAAGTAATATCATTGACAAGCCAAATCATATTTGATATAAAAAAGGTAACGTTTGCAATAGAATAAAAGGATTGTTACTGTTCGGCAGGCAAAACCTATGTTTGTGATAGAATATCAATAATGGTATTCTTATGTACAAATATAGGTTTTTTTATTGGACTTTGTGATTTTGGGGCGAGGTGGATTCATGAAAATCGAGAAGGTATTAAATAACAATGTTGTTATGTGTAGAAATGAGCATGATCAAGAGATTGTTGCCATGGGGAAGGGCTTAGCCTTTCAACGAAAATCTGGTGATGAAATAGATGTGTCTAAAATTGAGAAAACCTTTGTGTTACAAAATCATGATATAGTCGAAAAGCTTGCCAAATTGCTTGAAGATACATCAGAGTTTTATTTAAGTATATCCTCTAAAGTATTAGAATACGCAAAAACCCAGTTGCCGAATAAATTGGATGATTTTTTATATGTGGCCTTAACAGATCACCTAAGCTTTGCAATCAGTCGACACAAGCAAGGAATTCAATTCAAGAATGCCCTATTATGGGAGATACGAAAATATTATAAAAAAGAGTTTCAGGTTGCTTTAAAAGCACTGGACATCATTGAACAAGAAACAGGGATAAGGCTTGATGAAAATGAAGCGGCATCAATTGCTTTGCATTTGGTGAACGGTCAGCTCTCAGGGGATGATATGGCGTCAACAGTTCAAATTACAAAGATGGTGAATGATATTTTAAACATTGTTAAATACCATTTTAAGATGGAACTTGATGAAACCTCTTTGAACTATGAACGGTTTTTAACACATCTACGTTTCTTTGGAATGAGGTACATGCGTAATGAAACCTCATTCGATTCCATTGATGATTTTTTCCATGGACAGATTAAGCTCAAATACTCTGAAGCTTACATGTGTACGCAAAAAGTTGCAACCTATTTAAAGAATGAGTTAGGTTGGGAAATTTCTAAGGAAGAGGAAATTTATTTGACTGTACACATTCATCGGGTCACCAATCGTCATTTACTTAACCAAAAGGTAAAATAGGATTTTGTCGAAAAAAGAAGTAAATTGTCAAAGAAAGCGTTGACAGAATGAAAACAACTTGCTATATTAAAATTGTAAATTTCATATCGATCGATGGAATGTTACCTTAATAGGGCATAACCTGAACTGACTTTGAACACGCTTAAAATGTGTGTTTAACTTTAGTTCAGGTTTTTTATTTGTAAAAAATTGTAAAAATTTTACTAGAAAGCAGGGGCCAAACATATGAAGTATGAACAGTTAGCCAAAGACATTATTGAAAATGTCGGTGGAAAGGAAAATGTGAATAGTGTTGTTCACTGTGTTACTCGTTTACGCTTTAAACTTAAAGATGAGGGTAAAGCGAATACAGAAGTATTAAAAAACATGGATGGCGTTGTCACAGTCATGAAAAGTGGCGGTCAATATCAAGTAGTTATCGGAAACCATGTACCTGATGTATATAAGGATGTTGTTCAGGCTGGTGGATTTGAATCAGGACAACCAGTGGATGCAGATGAAGGTAATGGAGAAAAGCAAAACTTGTTCAATCGTTTTATTGATATTATCTCAAGTATCTTCCAACCTGTTCTAAGTTTACTAGCGGCTACAGGAATTATCAAAGGTTTTAATTCTTTATTCCTTGCGTTAGGTTGGTTAGAAAATACTGATGGCACATATCTGTTGTTAAATGCAATCGGAGATGGATTCTTCGTATTCTTACCAATTTTCTTAGGTTATACTGCAATGAAAAAATTTGGTGGAACGCCTTTCCTTGGAATGGCAATTGCGGCAGCGTTAGTTCATCCAAGTCTTCCAGGAATTAAAGCCGGCGAAGCAATCATGACACTATTTACTGGAACGATGTTTGAATCGCCAGTACAAATTGCATTCTTAGGTATACCTGTAATTTTAATGAGCTACACATCTTCCGTTATTCCAATTATTTTAGCAACCTATTTTGCTTCGAAACTTGAGAAAGCATTCGCGAAAGTTGTTCCAACGGTTGTGAAATCATTCGGAGTTCCGTTCCTTACATTAATCGTTATCGTACCTTTAACATTTTTAATTATTGGTCCAGTAGCAACTTGGATTGCAAATTCAATTGGTCAAGGTGCAACATTTATTTATGAAGCAGCTCCTCTTGTTGCAGGTTTAGTTTTAGGTGGATTCTGGCAAGTGTTTGTTATCTTTGGAGTCCATTGGGGATTAATTCCAATCTATTACAATAACTTAGCTGTAAATGGTTTCGATACATTTATCACAATGACAATTCCGGCTTCTTTTGCTCAAATTGGTGCAGTATTAGGGGTACTAGTATTAACAAAAAATCAAAAATTAAAATCATTAAGTATTCCAGCATTTATTTCAGGTATTTTTGGAGTAACAGAACCAGCTATTTATGGGGTTACATTACCACTTAAAAGACCATTTATCATGAGCTGTATTGCTGCTGGTGTTGGTGGAGCGGTCATTGCAGTATCAGGTTCAGCGCTTTATTCAGCTGGTCCACTTGGAATATTTAAAATTCCTACTTTCATCCATCCTGAACATGGGATTGATGCAGGCTTTTGGGGAATGATTCTTTCGTTAGTAGTAGCATTTGTTTTAGGTTTTGTCCTAACGGTATTTTTCGGTGGAGTAAATAAAAAAGTATCAACTGCAAATGAAACAACAAGTCATAAGGAAGCTGCTGCAACATCTGAAGCAAAGCCAGTAGCACCTATTCAAGATACAAAAAATGAAACAGTATTTAGTCCTTTTAACGGTAAAGTAATGGCTTTATCAGAAATTGAAGATGCTGCTTTCGCATCAGGAGCACTTGGACAGGGTGTTGCTATCGACCCTTCAGAAGGAAAATTATTTGCTCCTGTTTCAGGTACGGTAACTGCACTGTTCCCAACAAACCACGCAATTGGCATTACAAGTGATAGTGGAGCAGAGATTTTAATTCATATTGGCATGGATACGGTACAACTTGAGGGGAAATATTTCTCTGCAAAAGTTGCTCAAGGTGACCGTGTTGAAAAGGGACAACATCTAATTGAATTTGAACCTGAGAAAATTAAAGAAGCAGGCTATATTGTAGCAACACCTGTTGTGGTTACCAACTTCCAACAGTTTGAAATGAAGATTCATACGGACCAACAAATGCAAGTTGGCGATGTATTAATGGAATTAGAGAAAAAGGCATAAGACATTTTAAAAGAAGAAGGAAAGAATTTGGCTTTCCTTCTTTTACTACATACTCTTGGAGGAATTACCGTGGAACATAAGACACTAAAACCATTCCCCAAAGACTTTTTCTGGGGTGCCTCAACTTCAGCATACCAGACTGAAGGTGCTTGGAATGAAGATGGAAAGGGTCCATCTGTTATTGATGTAAAAAGAATTCCTGAGGGTACAACAGATTATAAAGTCGCAAGTGACCATTATCATCATTATAAAGAGGATGTAAAACTATTTGCTGAAATGGGCTTTAAGGCATATCGTTTTTCAGTCGCTTGGACTCGTATTATTCCAAATGGTACGGGAGAAGTAAACCAAAAAGGCATAGAATTTTACAGTAACTTAATTGATGAATTAATAGCAAATGGAATTGAACCCATTGTTACAATGTATCATTTTGATTTACCTAATGCCCTACAAGAAAAAGGTGGTTGGTCTAGACGCGAAGTAGTTGATGTATTTGAAAGATATGCGGAAATTTTATTTGAACACTATGGTGATCGCGTAAAATACTGGTTAACCATAAATGAACAAAACATGATGATTTTACATGGATCAGCACTTGGTACACTCGATCCAAATTTAGAAGATCCCCAAAAAGAATTATATCAACAAAACCATCATATGCTTCTTGCGCAAGCAAAAGCGATGGTTCTCTGTCATAAAATGCTTCCAAACGCAAAAATTGGTCCTGCTCCTAATATCTCATACATTTATCCAGCAACTTCAAAGCCAGGAGATGTTCTAGCTGCACAGAACTTTAATGCTGTTCGAAACTGGTTGTATCTTGATATGGCGGTATTTGGAAGATATAACAATATCGCATGGAGTTTTATGGAGGAAAAAGGATATACTCCAACTATTTTAGAAGGTGATATGGAAATCCTTCAAGCTGCTAAACCAGACTTCATTGCATTTAACTATTACACGTCTAAGACGGTTGCTGAAAGTAAGGGTAATGAAAATGCATTCGGACATACAGGAGACCAAGAACTTGTGGTTGGAGAACCGGGTGTTTATAAGGGAGCTTCCAATTCGAATCTAGAAAAAACAGAATTTGGATGGGAAATTGATCCTGTAGGTTTCCGTTCAACTCTACGCGAAATTTATAGCCGTTATCATTTGCCACTCATCATTACCGAAAATGGATTAGGTGCTTACGATAAGCTAGAAGAGGGGGATATCGTCAATGACCCATATCGAATTGAGTACTTACGAAAACATATTGAACAGATCCAGTTGGCGATTACAGATGGTGTAGATGTTTTTGGTTATTGCCCTTGGTCTGCGATAGACTTAGTGAGCACACACCAAGGGATTATGAAGCGTTATGGCTTTATTTATGTAAATAGATATGATGATGATTTGAAGGACTTACGTCGTATTCGAAAACAAAGCTTTTTCTGGTATAAAGATCTGATTCAATCCAATGGAGAAAATTTATAAATAACACTAAGTGAAAGGTGGATATAAAAATGACTCAAACAAGTAAATTTCCTGAAGGTTTTCTATGGGGAGGAGCGATTGCTGCAAACCAAGCAGAGGGAGCCTATCTAGAAGACGGAAAAGGATTAACAACGGTTGACTTATTACCTCACGGAGAAAAAAGACGACCAACAATGGTAGGAAATCTATCTTCGTTTACTCCACTTGAAGGCGAATTTTATCCGTCACATGAGGCAATTGATTTTTATCACCACTATAAGGAAGATATTGCTCTATTTGCCGAAATGGGTTTTAAAGCACTGCGCGTATCCATTTCTTGGGCAAGAATTTTCCCTAATGGAGATGAAGAAACACCAAACGAAGCTGGACTCAAGTTTTACGATGATTTATTCGATGAGTTGTTAAAATATGAGATTGAGCCGGTCGTTACGCTTGCCCATTTTGATGTGCCAGTTCATTTAGTTGAGAAATATGGAAGCTGGAAAAACCGAAAACTTGTAGACTTTTTTGAAAAATATTCGATTACTGTTTTTAAAAGATACAAAGACAAAGTGAAATATTGGATGACATTTAATGAAATTAATATGCTTCTACATCTACCTTTTGTTGGGGCTGGACTGGTGTTTAAAGAAGGAGATAATCAGGAGCAAATTAAATATCAAGCTGCACATCATCAGTTAGTAGCAAGTGCATTGGCTGTAAAAGCGTGTCATGAAATTATTCCTGGTTCAATGATTGGTTGTATGCTTGCAGCAGCAATGGTTTATCCTTATTCATGTAATCCAGATGATGTGAAAGCGGCAATGGATAAGGATCGTGAAAATTTCTTCTTTATTGATGTTCAATCTCGCGGTGAATATCCGGGATACGCAAAGCGCTTTTTCAAAGATCATGATCTAAACATCGAGATGGAATCTGGGGATGAGGAGCTGTTGAAAAAGTACACAGTTGACTACATTGGGTTCAGTTATTACTCAAGTAGAGCAACGAGTGTAGACCCGGAAGTATTAAAAAATATGACAAGCGGAAATGTTTTTGGTTCTGTTTCCAACCCATATGTTTCAAAATCAGATTGGGGCTGGACAATTGATCCGAAAGGCTTCCGTATAACTGCAAATCAGCTGTATGATCGCTATCAGAAGCCTTTGTTTGTAGTAGAAAATGGCCTTGGAGCTGTTGATGAGGTTACTGCAAATGGGGAAATCAATGATGATTACCGAATTGATTATCTAAGCAAGCACATCGCTCAAATGGGGGAAGCAATTGAGGATGGTGTTGAGATTCTTGGCTATACGAGCTGGGGACCAATTGACATCGTAAGTGCTTCATCTGGCGAAATGAAAAAGCGTTATGGCTATATCTACGTTGATCGCAATAATGCTGGAAATGGTACCCTAAAAAGAATCAAAAAGAAAAGCTTTGACTGGTACAAGCAGGTAATCGAATCGAATGGGGCAGAGTTATAATATTTCGATTAATTAGGTAAGACCTAAATAAGTAGAGTATCTTGTAATAGGCAAGCTACCTATTTGTTTAGGTCTTTTACTCATAATAGAGGAAAGCAATATTCTTCATTTCAATAATGTAAAATGATAAAGTGATTATAATAAGAATTGTTCACGACTTGAAGCGATAAAATAAAAGAAATAACGAAAGGGGTATACCAAATGAGCAAATTTATAGGATATGTTGGTACCTATACAAAAGGTGATAGCAAAGGGATTTATACTTTTACATTAGATACAGATGAGCAAAAAATACAGGATGTAATGCTTGCAGCAGAATTAGAAAATCCTACATACGTTACAGTTAGTCAGGACAATCATTTTCTTTACTCTGTCGTTAAAGAAGGAGAATCCGGTGGTGTTGCAGCTTACTTTATTGACAGTCAAACAGGTGAGTTAAAGCCAGTAAATAACAACGTTTCAAAAGGAGCATCACCTTGTCATGTCAGCGTGAACAAAGTGAATTCTCAAATTGTTACGGCAAACTATCATAAAGGTACAATTGAGCTGTATTCAGCTAACAGTGAAAGTGGAAGCATTGAATCTTCTTTATCTGTGGCTGCCCATGAAGGTACAGGGCCGCATGAGAGACAGGAAAAACCTCATACCCACTTTACAGGATTTACTCCGGATGAAAAATATGTGGTTGCAGTTGATTTAGGAATTGATAAGCTGATTACCTATGAGGTGAAGGATGGTGCTTTAAAAGAGGTAAATAGTCTATCTGTTCGACCAGGAAGTGGACCAAGACATATTGCCTTCCATCCAAATGGTAAACATGCATACCTGATGACAGAGATCAGCAATGAGGTTATTGCACTAACCTATGATAGCGGCAATGGTAGCTTTACGGAAATTCAAACTATATCAACGATTCCTGCTGATTTTACTGAAAACAGTCAGGGTAGTGCCATTCATATTTCGAAAGACGGGAAATTTGTATATGCTGGAAACCGCGGGCATAATAGCATCGCTGTCTATCAAGTGAATGAAGCAACAGGCGAGTTAACTTTGGTAGAAATGGTTTCATCCGCAGGAGATTGGCCACGTGATTTTGTTTTTGATCCAACAGAAAAATTTATCGTCGGTTCCAATCAAGAATCAAGCAACCTCGTTTTATATGCAAGAGATGAACAAACAGGAAAATTATCTTTACTTGATTCAGATATAACCGTACCATTTCCGGTATGCGTGAAATTTTTACATGCTTAATTTTACTTGATAAGGCGACAGTTACATGTCGTCTTTTTTAATTTGACAATAAATACTACAAGCTAGACAAAATAATGCAAAAAAATGACAACTTTTTGGAAAGAGGGTCTATATTATGTAAGCGTTTTAGTGTAAAATGAATATACTAGATTGATAATTTTAAAATCAACAAGAATTAGCGGGATTCATTCAAAGGGAGATTTTGCAATGAAGTATAGTCAAGTTAGCCGAAATGATAGGGGAACGAGAAGGGAATTTGTCTACTCATATTTATATGAAAAAATCATAGATTTATCATTAAAGCCAGGCATGCCTATTTCGGAAAGTGAAATTGGAGCCCAGCTTAATGTTAGCCGAACACCGATTAGAGAAGCCCTGATGCAGCTTGCAAAGGAAGATTTAATTGAAATAAAACCACAAATAGGGACATTTGTGTCCTTAATTGATCAGTCTCATATTGAGGAATCGAGATTTATGAGGAAAGCAGTCGAGCTTGCAGTTATCCGTGAGGCGACGGAAAAGCTTTCTTCTGATACATTATATAAATTAGAAAAAAGTTTAACGATGCAAGAAATTGCTTTGAGAGAAGAAAATCATAAGGACTTTTTAGCGTATGATGATGAATTTCATGAGATTATTTATAAAGGGTTAGGGATGGACCGCATTTGGCAAGGGATTGATCAAATGAATGGACAGTATAAACGTGTGAGGATGCTACGTTTAATCACTACGAAATCCCAAGAATGGGTGTCTGTTTTGGATGAACATAGAGCGATATTTAATGCCTTAAAAAATAAAGATGTTGTAACAGCAGAGGAAGTTGTTAATGAGCATATATCAAAAGGCATCGCTCATTTATATGAATTTAAGAAAGAACAACCGAATTATTTTAAAAAAGAAAGTATTTATATTTAATCAGTCGTGCATCAAATACGTAACGAAACCCACTCTCCTTTAAGGGGGAGTGGGTTTGCTTTAGTATATGTCCTTTCGAAGTTCTTCCATTTTCTTTGTGATGAGCGGGTAGAAGTACTTCTCGGCGCTTGTTGTGGAGTTTCCTCCGAAAAATCCTGTTCCCGGACAGGTCTTCACATTATAATCAGGTCCTTTATCAAGCACTCTTTCTCCATTTCGTAGATCCCACCAATGATGATATGTAATGCTGTCAATCGAGGGGGTTAAACCAAACTTAAGGCTAAGGACAGCGTTGATATAAATGATTGTGTCGTGTTGCTCTTTTGTCATAACATCATGTCCGATATCGAAATTTCCTACGTGTTCAATGGCAATTCCAACAGAGTTGGCCTTCCTGCCAATGGTGCCTTCAGGGGCAATGTAAAGCGGTCTTGAGACAGCAACCTTCCCATCCGGAAAAGTCGTAATGTTTTGGGCGATATGCTTCCAACCCATCGTATTTTTATGGTAATTTTCCATTCCAGTTAATAAATTGAAATGGTTGGCGTGATTAAATCGACTATAGTCTGGCACCCAAGTATGATGCTGTTGGATGAGGCTTACTTTCCGTTTAATCTTCTGATTCATGAGCCAATTCTTAAACTCCTCTTTCGTCATTAATATATGTTCCCCTTGCATGTTCATCTTTTTCGGGACAATTTTAAGGACTTGCCCGGGGACAACCTGCTCGGATGAAAGCCCATTGGACGTTTTGATTTGATTAGGGGATGAATGAAACTGAGCTGCAATCCCCTTTAATGTGTCACCAGATGCTACCTCATAGGAAAAAGGAACCCAAAGCTTTTGCCCAACAATGACTAAATCCGATTGAAGCCCATTGGTGATTTTTAAATCATCAATCGAGATGTCAAATCTTTTAGCAATCCCAGGTAATGTATCACCTGCTTGAATGACATAGATATTTTCATGGCTATTTGCGTTTGTTTTAATAGGTGAAAATAATATAAAGACTCCGATTAACAACGTAAACCAAATTTTCATGACTTGATTCCTTTCCTGAAATGTTAGTATTAGTTTGTAAAACAAACGTAATATTATGCGATTTAGGTACTTGTGAGTAGGTTCCTTTCATTTTTTAAAGGAAATGTATGACAAAAAGCGAAGTAGTACTACGAAGTATATAGTATTAATCCGACTTCTTTTAGGAAGTTGGCAATGGGCGGTAAGGAGGAAAAGTCATGTTTGAGTTTGAACCATACATAGATCAATTTGCAAGAATAAAAGTAATAGGTGTTGGTGGCGGTGGAAATAATGCTGTTAATCGAATGATTGAAGCAGGGGTAGATGGTGTTGAGTTCATTGCAGTAAATACGGATGGACAAGCCCTTAATCAATCTAAAGCAGAGATCACCATTCAAATTGGTGCATCTTTAACACGCGGTCTTGGGGCAGGTGCAAATCCGCAAATTGGGATGAAAGCCGTTGAAGAGAGTGAAAAAGAGATTGAGGAAGCATTAAGGGGAGCGGATATGGTCTTTGTTACTGCTGGAATGGGTGGTGGCACTGGAACCGGGGCAGCCCCGGAAATTGCAAGAATCGCAAAGAAGCTGGGTTCTTTGACAATCGGTGTTGTAACACGCCCGTTCCGATTTGAAGGTCGTAAACGAGCTGTCAATGCAGATGCCGGTATTGACGCGATGAAGGAAGCAGTTGATACATTAATCATTATTCCAAATGAAAAATTATTGGAGATTGTCGATAAGCGTACACCGATGATTGAAGCGTTCCGAGAAGCCGATAATGTTCTTCTCCGCGGGGTTCAAGGGATTTCCGATTTAATTGCGGTGCCTGGTTTAATCAATCTTGATTTTGCTGATGTAAAAACAGTTATGTCCCACAGGGGAACCGCATTAATGGGAATAGGAATGGCAAAAGGGGATGGGCGTGCAGTTGAAGCGGCTCATAAAGCAATTAATAGTCCATTGCTTGAAACATCGATAAGCGGGGCACGTGGTGTGATTTTAAATATCACAGGTGGACGAAATTTAAGCCTGTTCGAAATTCAGGAAGCAGCCGATGTGATATCGTCAGCAACACATGAAGATTTAAACATGATCTTTGGATCAGTCATTAATGATAATTTAAAGGACGAAATTATTGTGACCGTAATCGCTACCGGCTTTTCGGAAAATTAAAGGAAAGAAATTAATACAAAGCAAGTGCGAATTCTGATGCGAATCGCCTTGCTTTTTTGTGCTTTTATAGTTGCGGTTACTCCAAAAGAGAACGGCTTCCGTTGGTCGATAAAAAGGTGATGATTAAGAGGTTCCCCACTTATCAGGCTAGGGAATCAGATTAAACATCCGATTTAATAAATAGACGGACAAACTCAGCTTAATAAGTAATTTTTGATAAAAAAGGCTTCATTAGACGGAGAAATTCCGCCTATTGAATCAAAAAATGCGAAAATAAAGGTTTTACTTTGCATAACCGGAAAACCTCCCTTTATATACCCCAAAACGGACTCCATTCTGAATCTAGTCGGAAAATTTCCGTTTATCTTACTTTTGCTAGTTATAAAAATCTAATGTCTAAAATGTTATCTATATTGACGTTAAATAGACTCTAATCATTGATAAATCAATAAAAACCAAAGGCTCTAATTTAGTTGAAAAATTAGAGCCTAATTTGATATTTATTTGGTGTTCTGCACCTTGAAACAGAGCCCCTTACTTTAAGAGGGTTTATGGTAAGAGATAACCTGCTGCTTGGAAAATGCTGTACCAATCTTCACGGGATAATTGAACTTCACTTGCTTTTACAGAGTCCTTTAAGCGTTCTACATTCATTGTTCCGATAACTGGTTGCATGTTGGCCGGATGACGCAATAGCCATGCAATCGCGATCGTCGTATTGGATACGCCATATTTTTCTGCAATTTCGTCAATCTTTTGATTTAATTCAGGGCATTTCTCATTGCCAAGAAAAGGACCTTCAAAATAACCATATTGGAATGGGGACCAAGGTTGAATCGTAATGTCATTTAAACGGCAAAAATCGAGCACGTCTCCATCACGGTTAATGGACTGGTCAATTTGCATATTACCCGTAACGCCACTTGCAATCATATGGGCATTTGGGATGCTTAATTGCAGTTGATTCGCAACAATAGGCTGCCTCACATATTTTTTAAGTAATTGAATTTGCATCGGTTTTTGATTGGATACACCAAAGTTACGAACTTTCCCGGAAGACTCTAGTACATCGAATGCTTCTGCTACCTCTTCAGGTTCAACAAGGGCATCTGGACGATGTAAAAGTAAGACATCAAGATAATCCGTTTTGAGTCGTTTTAAGATCCCATCTACAGAATTGAGGATATGCTCCTTTGAAAAATCAAACATTCCTTTTCGAATGCCACATTTGGATTGAAGAATGATTTTTTCCCTTACATCATCATTCATATGTATTGCATCTGCAAAGATTTCCTCACATTCACCTTTACCGTAAATATCGGCGTGATCAAAGAAGTTGGCACCGATTTCTAATGCTGTTTGCACAAATTTTTCCGCTTCAGGCTTTTCCAAAGAATTAATCCTCATACAGCCTACTCCAACAACTGGTACTTCTAATGTACTCGTTCCAAGTTTTATTTTTCGCACGGTTGATTTACCTCCAATTTTAGAACTGTTATTACTGTTTCCTCTCTCTAGTCTACCTATTTCAATCATGAATGGAAAGCCACGTCACAAAAAAAGTGTTCCCCCTAACTTAGGGGGAACACTTTAGTTATGCAACGTTTGCTGCTGTTTTTGTAGCTTTTTTCTCGTTAATTCGTTTTGTAAGGTAAGGTACTGCGAATCTGTCTACACCGTAGTAGTAAGTTGCAGCGCCTGCGAATAAGAGAATAATGGCTACTGTGTAAAGCGTTGGGTTAGTGCTTGTTGTACCAGCAAGCATGAAGTTAAGGTTCATGAATGCACCTGCAAGTAATGCTGGAATTGTTGCGAAACCTACTATTAAGCCAAGTCCTACAAGTAATTCTCCCCAAGGGATGAGTACGTTGAATAACTCAATATTTGGTAGGGCAAAGCCTTCAAGGAATGCTGCAAACCAGCCTTGTACTGCTGGGTGATCTCCACCTGCATTTGCGATGGCACCTTGGATAAATCCACCTGCATCAAATCCGCCTGCTGTTACTTTATGAAAACCAGCTTCTAGCCATTGAATACCTAACCATACACGTAATACTGTCCAAACTACTGCCATAATAGGTCCTTTTAAGAATATTTTCATTCTAATCTCCCCTTATAATTGATTTGTGAAACTCTTCACAAGTTGTTGTAAAAAAATATGAGTGCTTTTTAGCTGCCAGCTTTGTTGTAGTTAGTTTGTGAAGTTTTTCACTAACTTTCTACACTCTTAATATACAGCGGATTTCAAATAAATGCAATAGGCTTCACAAATATGACACATATGATTTTATAGTCTTTTTTTTGCTCTAAATACATACATAGGAATAGGGAGGATACTCTATCTTCCGGATGAACCTAAACTCTTTTAATATGGTCTGCTGAATTTGGGTTTGTCCGATATTAGGGGCGGATTGTCCGATAAAATTTAAGTTCCGTCCGATATCTCCCCCCGAATGTCCGATAAACTCAAATTTATGTCCGATATCCCAAAACTGCATTAGATACTCGGCCTTCCGCATTGACTGGAAGGCTTTTAATAAGAAATGAGTACGAAGCGAAAATTCCAATAAGGGAAAATATTTCAAAAAGTGTTTGACTTTGGACTTTTCACATACTATAATCCTTTTATACAGCAAAACAGGAACGTATTAATTTAATATAGACTCTTATCCAGAGCGGTGGAGGGACATGGCCCTACGAAACCCGGCAACCTTCAAGATTATTCTTGAAAAGGTGCTAATTCCTGCAGGTATTTTTACCTGAAAGATAAGAGGAGGATAAAGCCCTCTTCTTATTGAAGAGGGCTTTTTCTATTGCTTGGATGATGAAGGTTTGAAGTTGTATAAGTACTATTCCTAGTTTTCCTATAAAAATATTGGAGGTATATATATGAGTAATCAATTTGAAAGCTATGATTTAGAAACAATATTATTACACGGGGGACAATCACCAGATCCAACAACCGGGTCACGTGCAGTGCCTATTTATCAAACAAGTTCGTATGTTTTCCATAATTCTGAGCATGCAAGGAGTTTATTTGCCCTTGATGAACCTGGGAATATTTATTCAAGAATTGGAAATCCAACTGTAGATGTATTGGAAAAACGAATTGCCCTTTTAGAGGACGGGGTTGCGGCTGTTGCGACATCATCAGGGATGGCTGCCATTGCCTTAGCGATCATGAACATTGCAGAAGCGGGTGATGAAATTGTTGCTGCTACAAATCTATACGGTGGTACATATAATCTGTTCTCAACCACATTACCGAAATACGGAATTAAGGTCCACTTTGTAGATTCGAAAGATCCAGAGAATTTTAGAAAAGCAATCACTCCAAATACGAAGGCAGTTTTTGCTGAAATTATCGGAAATCCAAGCTTACAGGTTTTAGACGTAGAAGCAGTTGCAGCAATTGCACATGAAGCAGAAATTCCACTTATTATTGATAATACATTTGCTTCTCCATATATTTGTAAACCAATTACATGGGGTGCTGATATTGTCGTACACTCTGCAACGAAATGGATTGGTGGTCATGGAACCACAATTGGTGGTCTTGTTGTAGATGGGGGTCGCTTCAATTGGAATAACCCTAAATTCCCGGGATTTACTGAGCCTGACCGAAGCTATAACGGCGTAAGATATGCCTATGATTTTGGAACACTTGCATATAGCCAAAAACTTCGCGTACAGCTTCTGCGTGATTTTGGTTCATGCTTGAGTCCACAAAATGCATTTTATTTATTGCAAGGACTTGAAACCCTCCATCTACGTGTGGAAAAACATAACAAAAACGCTTTAGAACTAGCAAACTATTTAAAAAATCACCCAGCAGTTGAGTGGGTATCCTATCCGGGGCTAGAGGACCATCCATCCTATGAGCTTTCACAAAAGTACTTAAACAATGGCTTTGGGTCCATCGTAAATTTCGGAATTAAAGGTGGTCGTGATGCAGGGAAAAACGTCATCGACAATATCGCACTTTGGTCACATGTAGCGAATGTTGGCGACGCGAAGTCGTTAATTATTCATCCAGCATCGACAACCCATCAGCAGTTAAGTGCGGAAGAACTTCTTCTAACTGGGGTTACAGAAGACTTGATTCGTCTCTCCGTCGGAATTGAATCCGTTCGCGACCTACAAAATGATCTTGATCGTGCGTTTTATGAAGCAACAGGTCTTTCTTTTAAAGGTGCAGAAAAGGGAGAAGTTGTAGTGAACGATGAAGGAGTCATTCGTTGGGCGCTACAATCACCAATTGTTCGGGAAGAGATTGATGGAGTTGAGACACAAAGACCAAAAACACTAGCGATTGTTGGATTAAGTAGTAATCCGGCTCGACCGAGTAACCGATTGGCAAGAAAAATGCAGCGTTTGGGATATAGAATTGTTCCAGTAAACCCTAGAGAAACAGAAGTTTTTGGAGAAAAAGCATATTCAAGTTTGAAGGAAGTACCGTTTCCAATTGATATTGTTCAAGTCTTTAGAAGTCCCGAGGCTGCAATTGAGGTTGCGAAGGAAGCGGCAGAGGTGAAGCCTAGAATTTTCTGGCTTCAAGAAGGGGTTATTTCACCTGAAGCGGCACAAATAGCTGGTGAGGCAGGACTAGAAGTCGTACACAATCGTTGTACGTATAAAGAAGCGCAACGATTAAGAGGCAGCATCGTTACATTCGCTTGCGAGATCTGAGTCGAGTTGAGAAAGGGAGAGATGAGAAATGAAGAAAATAAGTACTATTTTTATAGCTGTATTGTTGTTAGTCGGATTAGTAGGTTGCTCAAGTAGCACAGGGAAAGCAAGCCAGGGAAATGATAAGCCAAAGAAAATTGTCCTTGATTATGCCTTCTACTCTCCAACAAGCCTTGTGCTGAAAGAGTTTGGCTGGGCTGAGGAAGCTTTCGAAGAAGAAGGAATTAAGGTTGAATTTGTTCTAAGCCAAGGAAGTAATAAGGCACTAGAATTCTTGAACAGTGGAAGTGCGGATTTCAGTTCATCTGCAGGAGCAGCAGCCTTAATGGCAAAAGCAAAGGGAGCGCCGATTGAGTCGGTTTATATTTACTCGAAACCTGAATGGACAGCACTTGTTACAAATAAAGATTCAAAGATTCAAAGTGTAAGTGATTTAAAAGGGAAAAAGGTAGCGGCAACGATTGGAACAGATCCATATATCTTCCTGTTACGTGCGTTGAATGAGGAAGGATTAAGTTCATCAGATGTTGAGATTGTCAATTTGCAGCACGGTGATGGTGCATCAGCATTGTCTTCTGGTCAGGTAGATGCATGGTCAGGGCTTGACCCACATATGGCAAGAGTAGAACTTGAAACAGATGCAAATCTTTTCTACCGAAATGCTGATTTTAATACGTATGGGGTTTTAAATGTCCGTTCTGAATTTGCTGAAAAATATCCCGAGTATGTTGAGAAGGTTATTGAAGTATATGAAAAAGCCCGTAAATGGACATTAGAAAATCCAGATGAGGCAACAGAAATTTTAGCAAAATCGGCTAATATCGATATCGAAGTTGCGAAAAAGCAATTTAATGAACGAAATGATTTCTCAAACCCTGTACCGGGTGATACTCAAATTGAATCGATAACAGAAGCTGGTAAGGTATTACAGGCTGAAGCAATCATTGGCAAGGAAGTCGACCTTGAAAAAATTGTTCAAGAGTTAATTAATCCTACATTTGCTGAAAAAGTAATCAAACAATAGAGGGAAGTGCCGTGTTGGCACTTCCTCGTAATAGGAGGAGGTAAAATGAGTACAAAAGGCGAAGCGTTGTCAAGACAAATAAAGGTGAAATCATCGAAAGCCTCGTTTGTTTTATCAGGAAATGTAAAGGTAGTCCTACTTGGAAGTATCATACCTGCTGTTTTACTCGTAGTTTGGCAGTATTTAAGCTATATCGGTGTGCTTGAGGCGCATCTAATGCCAGCGCCGACAGTTATCCTAGCAAAAATAATCGAATTTGCAGGAGATGGAAGCCTTTGGGGGCATGTTGGAATCACGTTATATCGAATCTTTTTTGGATTTTTGATCGGAGTAGTAGCGGCTGTGATTTTTGGTTCCTTGGTCGGTTATTTTAAAATTGCGGAAGCATTATTGGATCCAATGCTTCAGGCTTTCCGTTCGATTCCCTCCCTTGCCTGGGTGCCACTTTTTATCCTGTGGATGGGAATTGCAGAGCCATCAAAAATTACGTTAATCGCTGTCGGTGTGTTTTTTCCAGTTTATTTAAATATTGTGTCTGGTATTCAAGGTGTTGACCGAAAGCTGATAGAAGTAGGAAAAGTCTATAATTTTACAACGTTCCAGCTTATTAAAAGGGTTATTTTACCGGCTTCCCTTCCTTCATTTTTAGTCGGGATACGCAGTGGATTAGGCTTAGGATGGATGTTTGTTGTTGCGGCGGAATTAATGGGGGCAAGTCAGGGAATTGGCTACTTGTTAGTCGTTGGTCAAAATTCATACTCTCCAGAGACTGTGATTGCAAGCATTGTCTTATTTGCAATCCTTGGAAAAATAACGGACTCCTTTTTAAAGAAATTGGAAGAAAAAACACTTCACTGGCAGGACAGCTTTGGGAAGAAAGCCTAAAATGCGTGTTCAAAAGGAGGATGAAAAGGACCAAGAAGTTCGAGGCAGCGAAGTTTTGAGTAGCGGAACGTAGGCTGTTAATACGTGAGCAACGGAAAAACGAGCCAACGAAGAAATTCGATGTGTCATTTTCACCGGACTTTTTGAACATCCTCTTGAAAGGATGAAATACAATGCTAGCAGTTTCAAATGTTTCGAGAACCTTTTCCAATGGGACAGCAGGGTTTAAAAATATAAGCTTTGAAACAGAAAATGCCGAAATTATTGGTGTATTAGGCACAAGTGGTTGTGGAAAAAGCACCTTATTGCGGGTCTTATCCGGACTAGACCCGGATTTTTCAGGGGAAGTCAAAATCAGCGGGGACGTGATCAAGTCTGTTCATGAAAAGGTCGGGGTCATTTTTCAAGAATCTCGCCTTATGCCATGGCTTACGGTGATTGAGAACATTTCCTTTGGTCTGTCAAATGACAAGGAGAAAAGGGAAAAGGCAGAGGAATATGTGAAGCTTGTTGGGCTTCAGGGTTTCGAGAATCATTATCCTAAGGATATTTCGGGCGGGATGGCACAGAGGGTGTCCATCGCAAGAGCTCTCATTACAGCACCGGAAGTTTTATTGCTTGATGAACCGTTTAGCGCACTAGACGCATTTACGAAAATGCAGCTTCAAGACCTCCTTCTAACCATTTGGAAAACGTATCAATCAACGATGATTCTAGTCACTCACGACATTGATGAGGCCCTCTATTTATGTGACCGAATTGTTATTTTAAAGGGTCAGCCAGGTGAAATCTATCAAACTATTACTATTGATGATACGAAGCCAAGATCCCGTGGAGATGTAAGGTTGGCCCAACTAAAAGCAGAAATATTAGAACTTTTAAATGTAGAAGATAAGGGGAGATAACGATTGTCAGACTTACACTTAGAACCAATACAACCTATTGATGGGGCGTATAATCTCCCAAACTATAAAGAGGTTTATCAACAATTTTCCTGGAACGATGTTGAAAAAGAATTCAGCTGGCATCAAACAGGGAAAGTAAACATGGCCTATGAATGCATTGATCGTCATGTTGTAGAAGGGTATGGAGATAAAATCGCACTCCATTATGTAAATGGGGATGAAGAACAGGTTTTCACATTTAAAGAGATACAGGAAAAAACTGACCATTTAGCAGCCGTTTTGAAAAAATATGGGGTAAAAAAAGGGGACATTGTGTTTATTTTTTTACCAAAAGGACCTGAGTGCTATCTTGCGATGATTGCAGCCATAAAGCTTGGCGCTGTTGCTGGTCCACTATTTGAGGCGTTTATGGAGGAAGCCGTAAAGGATCGAATTTCCGATTGTGAGGGACGATTCCTCATATCAGATTCGGAACTAGTTAAAAGAGTTCCAAGACATGAACTGCCATCATTAGAGACAGTCTTCATTACCGAAGAGCCTGATAAGTGTAGGGAAAATGAAATTTCACTTATAAAGGCTTTAGAAGAAGTTGAACCTGAGGAAAATAGTATTGAATGGCTGGATTTGGATGATCGCCTTAATATCCATTATACGAGTGGCTCCACTGGCAAACCAAAAGGAATTGTGCATGCCCATCGCGCGATGATTCATCAGTACCAGACAGGGAAATGGGTCTTAGATATAAAAGGGGATGATGTGTATTGGTGCACAGCTCATCCAGGCTGGGTAACGGGAACTGTCTATGGCATTTTTGCCCCTTGGTTAAATCGGGCAACCATTGTTGTCAATGGTGGAAGATTTAATGCTGATTCCTGGTATTCAACGATTGAAAAAACAGGGGTGACGGTTTGGTATAGTGCCCCGACAGCGTTCCGTATGCTGAAGGCAGAAGGGAATGAAGTGCTGGAAAAATACGACCTTAGCTCTCTAAGACATATTTTAAGTGTCGGAGAACCATTAAATCCCGAGGTCATAGTCTGGGGAACCGAGACATTAGGGAAAAGAATCCACGATACGTGGTGGATGACAGAAACAGGAGCGCAATTAATCGTCAATCTACCATCAGAGGTTATTAAACCAGGCTCCATGGGGAGACCTTTTCCTGGAATCGAAGTAGCTGTTCTTGACGATAACGGAGTTCCGCTTCCAAATGGACAGATTGGGCATCTTGGAATCAAGGCTTCTTGGCCAGCAATCATGCGAGAAGTATGGAAAAATAAGGAGAAGTATCAATCGTATTTTATAAATGGCTGGTATATATCAGGTGATTTAGCGGTTCTCGATGACGATGGTTATGTGTTTTTCCAAGGTCGTAGCGATGATATGATTAATTCATCCGGTGAACGAATTGGTCCTTTTGAGGTCGAAAGCAAGCTAATTGAACACGAAGCAGTTGCAGAGGCTGGTGTTATCGGTAAGCCAGACCCTGTCAGAGGGGAAATTGTAAAGGCATTTATCGTTTTAAAAAAGGGATATAACTCATCTCCGGATTTACTAGAGGAAATTCGCGTATTTGTGAAACAAAAGCTTGCTGCCCATGCAGCACCTAGGGAAATCGAAGTATTGGATGAACTTCCAAAAACTAAGATTAGCGGAAAAATATTACGAAGAGAACTAAAGGCACGGGAACTTCAAAAAGTTCATCAGTATAGATAAGAGAGAAGACATAATCTTAATTCACCATATAAGCAGGGGGGTATCCCCTTGCTTTTTTGTGTTCTTAGGACATATAAATGTTATAATTTATGAAAAAGGGCGGTGGGTAGAATGTGTTTAATTTTGTTCGCCTATCATGCACATCCGGTCTATAAATTAATTGTTGCGGCAAACCGCGATGAGTTTCTTAAGCGAAGGACGGCACCGATTCACTTCTGGGAGGATGAGCCTAATCTTTTGGCGGGAAGAGACCTTGAAAAAATGGGAACATGGATGGGGGTCACCAAAGACGGACGTTTTGCGGCCATAACGAACTATCGAGACCCAGATGAGATATCGGAGGGCAAGCAATCTCGTGGAAAACTTGTATCAGATGCTCTCACTTTTAATGGTAAGATTGCCGATTATATGAAGCAGTTAGAGCTTACAAACTCCCAGTACCCTGGATACAATCTCTTAGTGGGGGACTTAGATAATCTCTATTATTATTCAAATGTAGGAAAAAACCCCGAAAAGGTGAAGCCGGGCATCCATGGGCTCAGCAACCATTTGCTCGATACAAACTGGCCGAAGGTCGAAAAAGGAAAAGAGGGGCTAGCCCAAATCATAAAGGGTGAAAATTTAGTAGAGAACCTAATGGAACTCCTTCAGAACACAGACCAGCCAAATGACAATCTTTTACCTAAAACGGGAGTGTCTCTCGAATGGGAACGGATTCTTTCTTCATTATTTATTCAAACAAATGGGTATGGGACGAGAAGCTCGACTGTATTATTAATGTCGGATACAGAGGTTCAGTATGTGGAGCAAACTTTTTCTAACTCAAAAACAAGCAATCAAAAATACCACTTTCAAATAGGGAAATAAAAAAAGTTTTGGATAGCCAAAACTTTTTTTATTTTGTATTATTTTTTAAGGATAGATTGTGCTTTTTCTTCATTCGTTAGGTCTTCTGAAACTAATGCTTGTTCTTTCCATTTCATATACTCTTGTAAAAACTCACGAGCCACTTCTCTATCATCAAAATGGTTTGTGACATCTCCGATAATTTGATAGGTTTCATGGCCTTTACCTGCAATAATCACACAGTCATCTTTTGTTTTTAAACTAGCCCCGCGAAATATTGCTTCCTCAATTGCTTGTTTTCTATCGACTAGTTTCGTATAGTCTTTTCCAAGTGTTCCTTCTATTCCTTTTTCCATATCGTTTAAAATTTCATGTGGGTCTTCGTTCCGAGGATTATCACTTGTTAAAATGACATAATCACTATACTTTTCTGCAATATTTGCCATAATTGGACGTTTTCCTGCATCTCTGTTTCCTCCACAACCAACTACACAAGTAATTTTCCCTTTTGACAGCTGGCGTGCTGTTTTTAATACATTTTCTAAACTATCTGGAGTATGTGCATAATCAACAATAACAGCGAAATCTTGCCCAGCATCCACGGTTTCAAATCGACCTGATACCCCATTAATTTGTTCAATTGTTTTTACAATTGCATGTAATTCAATGTTTTCAATTAAACAAGCAGAAATGGCAGCAAGTAAATTATACACATTAAATTTTCCGATGAGTTTGGTGGTTACATCCGCTTTTCCCTTGAATGTATGTAACGTAAAATGTGTGCCTCTTGGCGTCAATTTAATATCGGTTGCATATACATCTGCTTCTTTATCAATTCCATACCTAATGACTTGTGCAGGTGTAATGGAAGAATATTTTTCGCATAGAGGATCATCATGATTGAGAACTGCGAAATTTTCGTTTGTTAAACCAGAAAATAATAATCCTTTCGCATGAGCATATTCCTCCATACTATGATGATAATCAAGATGGTCCTGTGTCAAATTGGTAAAAATAGCCGTTTTAAATTTTGTCCCCCATACACGACCAAGTGATAACGCATGGGAAGAGACTTCCATAACAACATGAGACATATCCTTGTTTTTCATGTGATCAAAAAGTTCTTGCAACTCCAATGTATCAGGAGTTGTATTTTTCGATTCGATAACCACATCACTATACTGAATATTAATCGTACCGATTAAGCCGCTTGGTTTTTGATTTTCGTTTAAAATTTGTTGAATAATGTTTGATGTAGTCGTTTTCCCATTTGTACCAGTAATGCCGATTACCTGAAGTGTGGAGGTTGGTGATTGGTAAAACGTATCAGCAACAATCGCCATTGAACGTCTTGTATCAGGGACTTGAATAGTAGTGATATGTTCAGGAACGTCTACTTCTTTTTCCACTAGGAAAGCGACAGCACCCTTGTCGATTGCTTGTTCAATAAAATCATGACCGTCAACAGTATAACCTTTTAAGCAAATAAAAAGATGACCGGCTTTAACCTTTCTTGAATCATACTGTACACCAGTAATCTCAATATCTTGTTCGTTCTTTATCGTTTTAATTAACAGCCTATCCGTTAATTCTTTTAATTTCACAAAGTTCACCCCTTAAAGGTTGTTTGTCTATTTTATCTTAGCCATAATAAACATAACTAACCACTACACCTCTCGTAATTCCAGTTGTAATGGTTAGTTTTGAATGATAGGCTACACCTGTTTTTTGAACAGGTTTTAGACAGTTAAATTACCTTTTTCCATCAATGTTGATTGAAGTTCTTCCACACTGGTTTCTCGTACATGCAAAGCATACCACAATAAGAAAATAACAACGGTCCAGACTTTTCTGGAGTTATCAATTTTTCCTTCCCTATGTTCGTATAACAATTCAAGCACATATTGTGTGTTTATATACGGGTTTGCATTTTCTTCCTCAAGAAGTGCTTTTATCCAACTGAACCATTCATCCTTCATCCAATGACGAATAGGGACAGGAAATCCTAATTTTCTTCGATTCATTGCACCTTCTGGAATAATTTCTTTTGCTGCTTGACGTAAAATGTACTTTGTTGTACTTTCCGTCAATTTATATTCCGTTGGGATTTGGGATGCCAATGCAAACACTTCTTTATCCAAAAATGGGACACGAAGTTCTAGAGAATTGGCCATTGTCATTCGATCAGCTTTAACCAAGATATCTCCTCTTAACCATGTATGCATATCAATATATTGCATCTTAGTAGGATCATCATAGTCTTTAATTTCATCATAGAACGGCTTTGTGTATGTTTCATATGAAAGGGTTTCGTCATAACCTTTTAATACCTTTTGTTTTTCAACTTCCCCGTAAATTTTTGCATTTCCTACATATCGTTCTTCAATTGATTGACTCGCTCTTTCAATGTAGTTTTTACCCTTTACACCTTTTGGAATTACTTTTCCTATTCTTTTTAACCCATTTTGAATGGTTTTGGGTAGATTGTAAAATTTTCGAAGATCAAGGGGTTCACGGTAAATGTTATACCCTCCAAAAAGTTCGTCAGAACCTTCTCCACTTAAGACGACTGTCACGTGTTTTTTAGCTTCTTTTGAAACAAAATACAAAGGAATTGCTGCAGGGTCTGCTACTGGTTCATCCAAATGCCACACAATTTTAGGAAGTTCCTCTAAAAACTCCTGTGCTGTAATCACTTTATGAATATTTTCAACACCAATGTATTCAGCTGTTTCTTTTGCTAAATCAATTTCACTAAATCCTTCTCGTTCAAATCCGACTGTAAAAGTTTTGATATTTGGATTAACTTCTTTCGCTAAAGCTACAATGATACTTGAATCAATCCCGCCTGATAAAAAGCTTCCAACCGGAACATCGCTTCTCATATGCATTTGAACAGATTTTCGCAATGTGTCTAATATTTCATTTTTCAATTCCTCAAAATCTTTTTTCTCCTGTTCAAATGTTGGTTTGAAATATTGTTCAAATTCCATATTTCCACTTCTTTTTAGTTTGAAGAAATGTCCAGGTAACACTTTATTTACTCCATCGTGCATTGTATATGGTTCAGGAGGATATTGGTAAGTCATATAATGATGTAAAGCAACTTTATCCAATTCTAACATTTGGGTATTTTTTAATACATAATCAATACTCTTTTTCTCACTTGCGAAAAAGGTACCTAATGATGTGTGTGCATAATACAAAGGTTTGATTCCAAAATGGTCTCTTGCTCCAAAAAGAACTTCCTCAAGATTGTCCCAAATCAAAAAGGAATACATTCCTCGTAAATGGTTAACAACATCTTCTTTGTATTCATGATAGGCAGCTAAAATCACTTCGGTATCTGAACTTGTATTAAATTCATGACCTTTACTAATGAGCTCCTCTTTTATCTCCAAATAGTTGTAAATTTCACCATTAAAAATAATCCAATAACGATTATCCAAATAGGATAGTGGTTGATGTCCGCCCTCTAAATCAATAATGCTTAATCTTCTAAATCCAAAAAACACTTGCTCATTTTCATAAAAACCGTTATCATCTGGTCCACGGTGATGAATAATATTTGTTGCTTCTTTGAAAGTTGAATAATCATTTATCTCGACTTCCTGCTTAGGAAGAAATCCAAAAAAACCGCACATATATTTAATCCTCCATTTATTTAATACTTTATAATTTACGTTTAACCCCTTTTTTCTCTCTACAAAATAGACTCCATAACTCATCGATAAGTTACAGACATTGAAAATAAAAAGACCTTTTTTCAAAGCAGAAAAAAGGTATAGAAAAAACATGAATACCGAACTTTTGGGTGTTTTTAGGTACCAATCCAAATAAACCAAAAAGGACGTACGGACAAAAGTTGAAAAATCAAAAACGTATTTCAATTTTTCGACTGATATTATCATACAAAAAGTGATAAAAAAATACAAATTTCTTTCGTTATGTCATCATGACAAAACCCAGTATTTTCGCACGAATTGAAATGAAAATGTAATAATACTTTGACGTTTTAAGACAAATTTTTATGTTATAATACAAAACATGTGAATATATAGCAAAATATGATAATTTTGGTCAGATATAAATCCTGTTTTTTCCTTGTGAATGATAGATTACTAGGTTAGTAGAAGGGGGAATTCGGTAAGTTGAATAGAAAGCTTATTATTGTTTGGATGGGTATATCAATAGGACTTGGAAGTTTATTTACATCTATGCCGAATACTGCATTGGCGGTTCAAAAAAATGAAAAGCTAGAAAATGAGAAGAAAGAGGTTCAGGAGAAGAAATCAGAGCTAGAGTCTGAAATCTCTCAAAAAGAAGATGCGATTGGTGAAATCAAACAACAAAAAGTCGGTGTTGAACAGGAAATTAAGCGACTTGATTTTGCAGTAGATGAAACACGCGGGAAAATTGATGGCACAAAAGCACAAATCCAAGAAACAAAAGAAGATATAGAGCGCCTTGAAGCTGAAATGAAGGTGCTTGAGGAACGAATTCAGAAGCGGGACGAGCTTATTAAAGATCGGATGCGCAGCCTCCAGCAAAGCGGTGGAGTGGTTAGCTATGTGGACGTGTTACTCGGTGCTAAAAGCTTTAATGATTTCATCAACCGAGTTAGTGCAGTATCTACATTCGTACAAGCTGACCGTGAAATTATGAAAGAACATGAAGCAGATGTTAAACAACTAGAAGAAAACAAAGTTGAGGTTAAAACCTTACTTGTACAGCAGGAAGATCAGTTGAAGGAACTTGACCGGTTAGAAGTCCAACTCAAGTCTCAAATTCAAGAACAAAATAAAGTAATGGCCCAATTAGAGGTCCAAGAGCAAGAGATGCATGATGAGCTTCATGCATTAGAGGATGTCGGTGAATTATTAGCTGCACAGGAAAAAGCGATTCAAATGGAAATCAATGCGTGGAACCAAAAGCAAAAAGAGCTTGAAGAGCAGCGAAAAAAGGCTGAAGAGGAACGTAAAAGGATTGAAGAGGAACGTAAAAAGGCTGAAGCGGAAGGAAGAACACCGCCTCCCCTACCAGAAGCGCCACCCGTCGTGAATAGCGGTGGGTTTATAAACCCAACAACAGGCCGTTTAACATCCGGTTTCGGAGAGCGTTGGGGAAGAATGCATTACGGAATTGATATTGGAAAAGGTGGCCGTACAGGAAATGTTCCGATTTATGCGTCCGCGAGCGGTACGGTTACGCGCTCTAACTTTAGCAGTAGTTATGGAAATGTCATCATTATTACCCACTATATCAATGGACGTCAGATGACAACTCTTTATGCTCATTTACAAGAACGATTTGTTGGCCAATATGATAGGGTAGAACAAGGAGCTTTAATTGGTTACATGGGGAATACAGGAGATTCAAAAGGAGCTCATCTCCATTTTGAAATTTACGACGGACCATATCAAGCATCACATTCAAACGCAGTAAACCCACTTAATTACGTATCATATTGATGATTGAAACGCCCGACCAAAATAAGGTCGGGCGTTTTATTTTTTAACTTTATTCAGCCAGGGTTTAAAGCCCGGCTGAATAAAGTTAAAGCCTCCGGCGGTGCCACAGATTTTCAAAGGTAATTTTTCGAGCTAGTCGAAAAAATCTGGGCGCAAATACGCCAATGCGTATTTGATAACAAAAAACCCACATTCAATGTGGGTTTACAATGTTTTTGCTTTCTTTTTTAAGCCTTCAAGATCGAGGATATGAATATCCCTTTGACCGCTTACCTCAATTAGGTTGTCTGAAATGAATTTAACAAACTTCCGGCTGATGGTTTCTGGTGTTGTGCCGATAAGAGACGCCAAAACCTTTTTAGTAATAGGAAGTGTAAACCGACCATCCTTGGAGCGAACTCGGTTATTAAACAAAAGGAGAACACTTGCTAACCGTTGCTCGACCTCCATTAAGCTCAGTAAACTCATCCACTCATCAGCCTGATAAATTCTCTCGTTCAATTCCCGCATGAAGCGAAGCGCCAATTTGTGGTTTCGCTCTAATGTATTAAAGAAATCCTGTTTCTGGATGGTATAGATAACAGTATCGTTAATCGCAACCGCATTTGCATAATGATTTTCCGTTTGAAGCATGGCTGATTGACCAAAAAAGTCATCAGGGAATAGGAGGCGAACAATTTGTTCCTTTCCGTCTACTGCCACTTTTGTGATTTTAATAATGCCCTCACCGATAATATATAGCGTATCAGAGGGGTCACCTTCACTAAAAATCACATCTCCTTTGCGGAAATTACGAATTTGAATGACCTTTTGTAAAAGATTCATTTCCTTCTCATTTAAACCTTGAAAAATAGGTACCAGACGAATATAGCTTGGATCATGTGGACTGCTAATCATACAGAACACTTTTTCTCCTTTCAAAATGCCCATAAAATGCGGACTCTTGTTGTACTTTAGTTTACCTACATTGCTGAAGTCTAAACGGACTATCGGTATCAAAAGTGTAAGTGGATCAACGGTTCCTTTACTTCAAGTGGAATGTTGTACTACAATAGAGACTTCACTTTATGTTGTTTTAAAATCATATTATTTTCTTTAGTTCAAATACGCCTATGCGTATTTGTGCCTGATTGTTAGGCCCACAGGAAGTGG